>RFPC01000026.1 GCA_009926305.1 bacterium | reverse complement strand
CTTCTGAGAAGTCGTATGAAATCCCTTTTTTCAGATCGGAAACACCACCAAGAAGAATAACAGAATGAATTTGCTCTAAAAGTGTCGAAGGGAAATGTGAGAATGATAGAGCAACATCGATAGCTCCTGTCGAGTGACCTACGAGAGAGACCGGGAGGTTGGGGGTAAGCTTTGTTGCGAACTCAAAAGCAGTGATTACTTCCTTCGCCTCTTTTGTCATAGTTTTATTTTCAAACTTTCCCTTAGAGCGACCCGAGCCGCTGAAGTCAAGCCTCAAGACATTGTAGGAGTTTCGAGAGAAGTCTTTCATTCTCTGTGAAACGATGTAATCGCTTGATCCTGGAAAACCATGGAAGAAAACGAGAGTTCCTTGAGCATCGTCAGTGCGAGAAAATTGACTCCACAATGCTTCTCCTTCATGATTATTAAATTCAAGAGTTTCTATACTAGTGGACATTTCTTACCCCCATTGAGCTCGTGCCATGAAGCTTTATAGCCAAAATGAAGAAATTGAGCACTTCGAAGAACAGATTGCGTATTATCGTAACGAATTGTCAAGCATAGATCCAGGACAACGTTTATTGCTTTGTGATGAAAACCGAGTCAGGTTTGCTGCTGTTCTTCTCGCTGCGTATGAAAGCGGAATCGTTGTTGTCCCCCAACCTCCAGCGCTTTCTACAAGTGCCAAAGACTTTCTTCTTTCTCATAGTAAACCAGCTGCTGTTTGGAGTAATGGACAGCTGGGTCAATTGTCAACACAAGAACCAGCGTCTAAGGATTTAAGGCTTATAGTATACACCTCTGGTACAACTGGTGAGCCTAAGGGAGTAAAATCTTCCTAAATCTTTCTCTCTCTCGGCAATCGCTCGAGCTCTACCCAGTTGGACGACTAATTCGGAAATACTCCATCCCACAAATAGCTCGATCAAACGCAGCTCAAGCTCTCCATCCTTAACAAATAGCTCCATCAGTGTAACTAACAACTAATACATCGCTTTTAAGATTTCCTACCTGTTCCATTGAATAAAAGTAATATGTTCGATGTATTATCGTAGCAGAACACAAAGAGAAATCTTGCCGTACGAGATCAACGTAGCTCAACCTCAACACCAGCGAAGAAGAGCTGTGGTGCACCTGGCCGTGCACCCGCAGGGCGTCTAGCGACGACATACCTCTCATCAAAGAGATTGTAGACCGAGGCAAAGAGCTTCACCTGCTCTGAGAGCACTATCTCTCCCTTCAGATCAACGACAAAAAAACTATCGGTTTCATCTTGGCTCGTAAGCCCAGCCTGCCCGGCAATCGTTGGCATCTCACTTTGATAATGCGCCTCAATACCAATCGAATGCTCTGGGGCTGAAAGCGCTAATCCAAAGGAGAGTTGATTTTCTGCAATATACGGAATTGGATCTCCACTATTAACGAGCCCAAAGAACTCACTATCAAAATCAGACTGAAAAGATGCATCCGTATAGGTATACGCGAGAAAAAATGGAACTTGATACGTGGTAAAGTCTAATGTTTTTCCAAAGTCATATTTCAGACTCGCTTCAACACCAAAGACTTCTGCTGCTCCTCCATTGTAGAGATCCCCTGTCCCCTGACCGCCGGATGATACTGTATCTGCTCCGAGCAGGTTGTCGTAGTCGTTATAAAAGAGCACCAGCTCAGAACGGAAATCGCCATCAATATAATTGCCTCCCCACTCATAATTCACACTCTTTTCTGCCTCTACTTCACTACTACTCGTAGGCCCAGGGGGAGAAAATCCACGGTGCACTCCGACAAACGCACCAACAGTATCGGTCACTTGATAATGAGCTCCGATACCAGGGATGATCTGATCCACGGAATTGGAGTTCTTCTTTACGTTAGCACCACTGCGGGAAGGATCACTTGTTCCGTAATCCTCACGGAGAAAGTCAATCCGCTCATATCGGATTCCTGGCGTGAAGGTAAAGTCGTTATACGTGATGCGATCGGTTGCCGAGAGCGCGAGCGCCTCAGCACTTCCAATACGGTTCGCATTACTGCCTGGTGCGCCATCTGTCGTCTGCAGGAGGGTGCCGTTCGTTATCTGGTAGAGATCTTCATCTTGGAATCTATCCTCTTCATCTTCGTGATAGCGGATTGAGAACTCAATCTCATGGTGAAGAGCACCCGTAGAGACGTCTAATCCGAGCGTCGACTGCACCCCGTATGCTTCGTAATCACGTGCATTGTTTCTTAATGAAAGAGCATCGATGGGACTGTCCGCATCCCCACGAATCCAAGAAAGCTCCTGAGAGTAAAGTAGGGGATTAGAAAAAATATTCGTGCTTGATACTCCACCTGACTTCTCGAGCTTAAACCAATTCCTCGAAGTCGTGTTATAATAACCGACTGTAGTCAGATCCAACCCACTACCAAACTCAACAAAATGAGTCAGAGTAAAAGCACGCCGATCAACTTGAATGTTGTCGAGCTGTGTTCCAGCATACCGGCGGTAGGGGGTAAGGGTAAAATCATCATCAGTGAGCCCAACGTAAGTCTCGTTCGAGTCCTGACTATAGTAATTTGCCTTTAATTCAAGCGTCTGGAACAACTCCGCTTCGGGTGCTGAGTTCAGTCGAAATTTGCCGATATAGTCTTCTAACTCAAAGCCCGTATCTCCCCCATTATCCAGTACTTTGAATCCATCATTTGTCTGCTGATAGGTCTCAAAAAGAACTCCCCCTCTCGAAACGCTATTGCCGATAGAAGTATGAATCTTTCTTCCATCATTCTCCCCAAATTCGGTCCGCCCAAAGAATCGAAAGTTCTCAGGGATACCCGTGGAAAGCATATTAAGACTTCCTCCAGTGGTATATGGGCCATACTTAATGATACTTGCTCCCTTCAGCACCTCGATTGACTCCATACGACCTATCGGTGGAAAGAAATATGCTGAAGGCGCAGAGTACGGCGCTGGTGCATTCAACACTCCATCTTCCATTACGGTGATGCGGGAACTCCTCTCAGATGAAACACCTCGAAAACCAATGTTGGGTCTCAGCCCTAATCCATCTTCTTCCTGAACATTGACACCTGGAACCCTACGGAGTACACGGTGCGCATCGTCAATGCCACCAAGAGACTCTTCCATCTCTTCTGCTTCCATAAAATAAATCGAACCTGGAATTGTATCCTCAACTTCCTTTGAACCAACTACGGTTATTCTTCGAGTGATTTGACCAAACCCATTTTGCTGATCTTGCGCGGCAACCTCAGAAACACCAGACACAGCGAATAAGATAAGAACCACCAACATCCAATTTATGCCGTACGTACTCCATTCGCGTTTCATTATCGTAACCCTCTGGCTATTTCTCAGATTCTCATTCATTTACTTTTTTCTTTCGTGCGAAGAAGAGAAACCATTCATCCCACACCAAGAAGCATATGCCAATGCGTTGTTTGAGATACCAAGCAAAACGATGGGATGCAATACGAAGAGAGAGAAAATCTCACTCTACCAAGCACCTGAGGATAGAATCTCTTTGTTTCCCAAATGGTTAAATCGGTTATCAACAGATTGAGGTTTCATATTCCTCAAATGCTCACTATCCTCGCAATCGCCAACTACTCGGGTCGTAAGAGCTCTGTAGCACCTTGTGAGAGGAGCTGTTCACCAACCCTCCTGCCGATCTCCTCTGCTTCCTGAAGCACTCCGCTTCCTGAAGCTCGAAGTGTTCGTAAAGAACTCTGGTCATAAACCTCTGCTCGAAGCGATACCTCGTTATTTTGTTCCACGGCAGAAGCAAATATAGAAACCGCTGAATGACAGTCTCCTTCCAATATTTTTGCAACTGCTCTTTCAGCGAAAAAACAAGCAGTATCTCGCTCAGGAGCAAGTGTCCCTAGCTGATCAATCAGTGCTAAACGATCGCGTCGTACTTGAACACACAACATTCCTTGATTTACTGCTGGTAGCATTTGATCTGCTGAAAAGACTTCTCCCTTCACTACCAATTCTGAGCCCATTCGATGTACGCCGGCTGCCGCAAGAATAATCCCGCCTAACTCCATGTTTCCATCATCAAGTTTTTTCACCCTCGTTTGTACATTTCCTCGAACATCTATCAGTCGAAGATCTCCTCGCAACCGTTTGACCTGCGCTTGTCTCCGAAGACTAGCAGTCCCAACGACAGCACCCTCTTCTAGCTCCGAGAACAACACTCTTCGACCTCTATCGGAACAGAACTTACCGATGAAGAGATCATTCGGATTCTCACGTGAAAGAACTGGAACGAGAACCGTCTCCTCATGAATATCGCATGGCACGTCCTTACCACTGTGGAGAGCGATATCAAGGGTTCCCTCAGCCACACCGAGTTCAAGTTCATGAATCCACTCTCGCTTATCTGAAATCGCGGCCTCCGGTGTCTCCTGCTTTTTATCGCCCGTAGTTTTCACTACCAAGAGCTCAAGCTCATCCTCTGAATGGGCGGCGAGAAAGGCATTACTGAACAGCTCTACCTGAGCAAGAGCCAAAGCACTTCCTCTTGAGCCAAGTATGTATTTCATTTTAGGGAGTCTCCGTCTCTTTCCAGCATCTTCTCTGGATACTTTGCCCTGATTGTTTACAAAATCTGTAAGGAAACTACCACTTTTTCACTCAAAGAAGTAAGCTCGAATGGAAATAGATGGAGGAAAAATGGCTGAAGCACTTCCTGAGTACGACTCATTACTGTTTGTCTCTTTTGGTGGCCCTGAGGCTCCTGAAGAAGTAATGCCTTTCCTTGAGAATGTGGTTCGTGGCAAGCCAGTGCCACGTGAGCGGCTCCTTGAAGTTGCCGAACACTACTATGACTTCGGCGGGAAGAGTCCGATCAATGAGCAGAATAGAGAGATTATTGCGAAACTGACAGAGGAGCTGAAAGCACACGGGATACACCTCCCGATTTATTGGGGCAACCGCAACTGGAAGCCCTACCTGCACGAGGCGCTGGATGAAATGAAGCGTGATGGCAAAAAGCGTGCACTTGCTTTCTTTACCTCTATGTTTAGCTGCTATTCAGGATGTCGACAATATCGTGAGAATATCATCTGCGCACAAGAGCAAGTGGGGGACGACGCCCCCATCGTTGAAAAAGTACGGATGGGATTTAATCACCCGCGGTTCATTACAGCCGCTACTGCTCAAGTCGCTGAGGCCCTCGAGCTTCTTTCTCCTGATAAGCGGGAACGCGCTGAACTGGTATTCACAGCACATAGTATACCTCTTGGAATGAGCAAAAATGCTGCCTATGAACTTCAGCTCAATGAAGCGTGCCGCCTCATAACAAAAGAGCTTGGCAGAGATGACTACACATTATGTTTCCAAAGCCGAAGTGGCCCACCGTCTCAACCGTGGCTTGAGCCAGATGTACTTGATGTGTTGAGGGATCTGGCAGCACAAGAACGGGATGTCGTGGTGCTTATGCCGATTGGGTTTGTCACAGACCACATGGAGGTCATGCAAGATTTGGATGTTGAGTGCACTGAAGAAGCCGAAGAACTTGGCATGACATTTCTGCGAGCAAATACCGTGGGAACCCATCCAGATTTCATCTCAATGATCCGAGAGTTGATTGTGGAGAGAATATCTGGGACTGAGGAAAGGCTTGCCCTTGGAGAACTAGGCGCGTGGCATGATGTATGTCCCGTAGACTGTTGTAAGTATGATATGCCTCAGCGTCCAAAGCCTAGCGAGGGTGGCTCGCGAGAGGAAAACTCGGATCGCCCGACCAGCAGCGGTGGGCGCGCATAGTCCTTTATTATCAGGCCTTACACCTAGTAATCTACACCGATTAATCCGCTCAGCTAACGGAGTTCAAGACACTCAGTTTAGAACTGCCTTGACTCTACGCACTCCAGCAGAACTGCTCTGTTCCTTTTTGATTTTGAAGCGACCATATTCGCTGATGTCATTCGTACTCTCTACATGAGGCCCACCACAGAGCTCCTTACTCCAGAGTTTTTGAGAGCCATCCTCAAATACATAGACTTTCACCGTCTCTGGATACTTCTCCCAAAAGCTTCCTTCTACCCCGCTACTCTGCGCTTCTTCCTTCGGCATCGTAAGCATGGTTACTTTTGCTTGAGAATCAATCGCCTCATTCACGTAATCCTCAACCGCTTTGACCTCCTCTGGAGTCATCTTATCGGGATGGCTAAAGTCAAATCGGATTCGTTCCGCCGTGATATTGCTCCCCTTCTGGTGGACATGATCGCCAAGAACCAGTCGTAAGCCAGCAAGCATCAGGTGGCATGTACTGTGAAGCGCTGTTGTCTTCTCGCTGTGATCAGCAAGTCCTCCCTTAAACTTCCCTTCGGCAGCAGTCCGACTTTTCTCTGCGTGTGCCTTCGCTGCTTCCTCAAAACCTTCTGGATCAACAAGTACTGCCTCGTGCTCTGTAAGAAACTCCTCGGTAAGCTCTCGAGGGAATCCAAAGGTTTCATAAAAGTAAAACGCATCCTTGCCGCTTACCTGCCCCTTTTGCTCGAGATGTTTTTTCATCTCACGCTCGCCCGTGTGAAGCGTTTTCTGAAACTGTTCTTCTTCCTTTTCAATGACCGAAAGAATATTTGCGGAAGATTGAGCAAGCTGCGGATAGGCAGAGGCCTCTTCAATATAAATAGTCGCCAGTTTCGACAAAAATGGGTCCTCAATACCAAGAGACCGGGCAACTCGAATAGCACGCCTTACGAGCCGTCGCGTAATGTAGCCAGCATCACTATTCGCTGGCGGTGCCCCATCACCTATGAGAAAGGTTGCCGCTCGAGTATGATCAAGAATTATACGGAATGCTCGTTCATTGTTTTCGTACGCTCTTCCTGTAATGTTCGAGAGCTCTTGAAGGGGATTCTTAAAGAACGTCGTCAGATACGTATCCGGATCCCCATTCACAGCTGCTGCTAGTCGCTCTAGCCCCCCACCGTAATCGATATTTGGCTTCTCTAATGGAATGAATCCCTGATCTGTCTTCTGATATGACATGAACACGTTATTACCGATTTCCAAGAACCGTCGATCAGAATCAGCGGGGTGGTCATTTGGAGCCCCGTCAGGATCAAAATCGAAAAACATTTCACTATCAGGACCACCTGGCTCTCCTATAGGCATATTTGCCGGAACTCCTGACCTGCTCCACCAATTTTCTTTTTCGTTATAAACAAAAATTCTTCCGCCTCGAGAAGCACCATATTTCCACGGCTCATCTTCGACGGTCGGCTCTATGCCCGCATCAAGAAAAAGATCTCGCCAGATATCAATCGCTTCATCATCTCTTGCGATTCCAAAATCCTTGTTACCCTGATAGACCGTTATATAGAGTCGGTCGGCTGCAAGACCTAGCTCTCCAACCTGCCACTTCCAAATAGCTTCGATCTGAGTTCGCTTGTACTGGCTTGGATCCGCGCCAAATTCCCATCTTCCAGTCATCTCGAAGAAAGTTAAGTGAGAGCTATCTCCTGTCTCATCAATATCACCAGTTCTGAGACATTTCTGAACATTCACAATATCAGTTCCACTCGGGTGAGGCTCGCCGAGGAGATAGGGAATCATTGGCTGCATGCCACTTCCGGTAAATAGAGTAGTTGGATCGTTTTCTGGGAGGAGACTTGAGGACGGAACAATGACTGAACCTTGCCTCTCCATGAACTTCAAAAATGACTGTCGTAACTGATCTGGGGTCAAAGCGCCTCCTTTTTGTGATCACAATTGCCCTAGGCAAAGTCCTCTATTTCTACAGAAGACTCAACACCCAGAGGAATATCAGATAAAGAAGTGAGCTACAATCACAACCTGTCCCAGGTACTGCTTAAAGACACCTCATAGAACGGGTTCAACATCCTCTCGGAAATATCATGGCGGAGCCCTCAAAGACGCGCTACCTTACCTGAAGAACTTGGGCTCCGAGATCGAGAACTCTCCCTCTCAAGAGGCCATGCTGCTCCAGAAAACATGTTCATTAAGGAAAACAACGATGAATACCAGAGGATACGCTAATCACTCAGCAGAAGGACGCTTTGAGCCTTTTTCCTTTACGCGTCGTAATCCAGACGCCAACGATGTCGCAATTGATATTCTCTACTGCGGAATTTGCCATTCCGATATCCATACCGCTCGAAGCGAATGGGGCCCTGCTTTTTATCCTTGCGTACCAGGACACGAAATCATTGGGGTTGTTCGCTCGGTTGGCAAAAATATTACTCACTTTTCTGAGGGACAGACCGTGGGAGTCGGATGCATGGTCGGCTCCTGTTGCTCCTGTCATTCGTGTAATGATGGGTTAGAACAATACTGTGAGAAAGGATTCGTTGGAACGTACAATTCTCCACTTCCAGACGGAGATTATACGAAGGGAGGGTACTCTAATCATATCGTGGTAGACGAGCGGTTTGTTTTCTCGATACCAGAAAACTTAGAGCTTGCTGGCACCGCTCCTCTTCTTTGTGCTGGGATTACCACTTATTCTCCTTTGAAGTTTCTGGGCGTAAGAGATGGTTATCGTGTCGGCATTCTTGGTCTTGGTGGACTCGGACACATGGGCGTAAAGCTAGCCGCCTCCTTCGGCGCAGAAGTGACCGTACTTTCAAGGACACCAGAAAAAAGTACAGATGCAGAACGGCTTGGCGCCGCCCATTTTGTGCTTACATCTGATGAAGCAGCAGTCTCAGACCGGCTTGGATACTTTGATGTCATACTCGACACCGTCTCAGCTCGGCATGATATAGGACAAGCTCTTAGCTTACTCAAGCGAGAGGGCACACTCGCTCTTGTAGGTGCCTCCGAAAAACCTTTGGACCTGCCTCCATTTCCTCTCATTTTTGGGCGACGAAAACTCATGGGCTCTCTTATTGGAGGGGTTCCTGAGACTCAAGAGATGCTTAATCATTGCGGAAAGCACGGTATTACCTCAGACATTGAGCTCATCGAACCGTCACAGATCAACACGGCCTATGAACGCATTCTTAAAAGCGATGTAAAATACCGCTTCGTTATAGATTGCAAGCAGTTTTAAGTGTGAAAAGCAGGGAAAACCAATCCCCTCTCCCCCAGTAAATGGCTATTAAAAGAGCTTCACTGTGGGTATAATCAGCTAGTTAGCAGAACATTTTGAGCTAAGCCCCACTTCATAGTATAACGCTGTTTATCTTTTGGGGGAGATTAGCTTATGTTCGGAGAAAAAAGAGAGAATCAGCATTACCATCCACTATCGGGCTCACTACCTTCATTTCGAAGCGGAGAGCCTTTTCTCAGGCTCTCAAAACAACCTGAAGACAAAATTTTTGCCCTCAACGCCCGCTTTAAAGCAGCAGAACGAAGCTACCACTCAGGGAAGCTTGAACTCGAGCCCATTAACCTAGGGATAGGAAAGTTTGTTAATGACAAGGGGCAAACGCCTCAGATGGAGAGTGTCTCCCGAGCTGTCGACCGGGCTCGTGTACGGTTGAACGTAGATAAAAATGGGGGATATCTTCCAATTACGGGAGAGCCGAATTTCTGTGCAGGCGTTGAAGATCTTGTTCTTGGTCAGAATACAGCGCACTCCCTACGACAGGAAGGAAGACTGGTAACAGTGCAATCTCTTGGCGGAACAGGAGCTCTCAATCTTGCTGCGCAACTCCTCAAACAAGGCGGCGTCTCGGAAATATATGTTAGTAATCCAACCTGGGCCAACCATCACAAGCTGTTTAATACAGCAGGTCTGGAGACACCCGCATTTCCTTACCTGAACTGGAGCACAAACACTTTAGATTTTTCAGAGATGATGGAGTCTCATAGTGAGCTTTCCCGAGGAACAGTGATCAAAGAGGATGCGTGCTGCCACAATCCAACGGGATGTGACCGGACGAAAGAGCAATGGGATGAATCTGCAGAGCTTTACAAAAAGCGAGGTTTGGTTGCTTTATTTGATTCAGCTTATGCAGGGTTTGGCGACTCTGTAGATCAAGATCTTTATGGCGTTCGGAAGTTTGTTGAAATGGGAGTCCCTACCCTCCTCTGTTTTTCATTCTCAAAAACTGCAGGTCTCTACGAAGAACGGCTAGGGGCTCTTCTGGTGATTACCCCCCCTGACACAGGCTCCTCACAAGAACAGTCTCTCAGAATAAAAGAAAACTTGGCGTCTATAATCAGAACAACCTACTCAAATCCCCCAGCACTCCATGCCAGAGCCATGGCAGAGGTCTTGTTACAGACAGAGCCCCGTGCCCAGTGGCTACGCGAGCAAAAAGAGATCGCAACACAGATTCAAAACGGAAGAGAGCTCATGGTATCGGCCCTTGAAAAACGGGGCCTTTCCACTGGGGAAATCGCCACTCAGAAGGGAATGTTTTCGTTCTTGCCGATCAGCGATAGTATCGCTGACCGCCTTGAGAGAGATGCGCAGATTTACATGGTAGGGAAACGCATTAACTTTGCAGCAGTCAAAGCCCACAATATTGAGGCGATAGCTGATAGAATAGCGAGTCTCTCGTAGTATTACGCTCTGAGACAGTATAAAAGTCACCTTACCGAATAGAGGGCCTTACCCAACAGAGCTGAGGCGACATACTTGTATTGCAAAACGATTTCTTCGTTAAAACTCCAGCCTTGGATGAGCCTTTCGTCCTTCGAATTCTCGTGCGATGTGGTTTAAGCTCATAAGCTTCTGAGCCTCTAACTCAATAGCACTTTTAATGGATTCATTAAGTTTTACTTTTTTTCCGATCTGATTCCAGGCATCTTGCTCAGCAGCTTGTTCAATACATACCGTCTCAAGAGCCGCGAGTACAATCTTCTCTCCTTCAACCCGCATTGAGAGTTCATGAGAAAATCGGGTAAGAAGAGCGATAAAACGAGGTGGCATTACCTCAAGGACTTCACTGAGCTCACTACTCCCTCTCTTGTATGGAACTCCGCTCTCATTGCTTAACTCGTAGATCCTGGCCGAGTATTTATCAATCTCCTGAGAAATATCTGATGAGACTTGCTCGCCAAAAAGTCTCCTTTTCTCGCTCTGTACCGCATCGAACGCTTTTACTCTTTGATCAAAGAGAAGAAGCGCCGAGCTCCTTACAACCTCAACTCCGTTGTTGTTCCTTGGAAGTCCGGGATGTGATGTTCCACGAATACCGCTTGGGCTGAGAGGACAATCGCTATTACTTGAAGAACTTGGTTGATTCATCATGGTGAGGTGTTTCCTTATATGCAGCTGTCACAACAAGCGAAGACAGGCTTGCCTAACATACTATTATTACATTGTCTTTTCGGAATCCCCGAAGACGTTCAGGAGCGAGCGTCTTCACCCATACACCAGTGCTGATCAGTTAAGCTCAATCTGAACTCTTAAGCAAAAAACTTTTATTTTAGCGCTTCGCTACGGTTCAAAAGGAAAGTATCGTGACGCAAGTGACTTTGTTTACTACCATTTGCTACAAAACATTTTATCGAGAGCTTTATGCCCGAAACCACATTCCCGACTCAAGCGCGCGTTATAGTCATCGGCGGTGGCATCATTGGGTGCTCGGTAGCGTATCACCTGGCAGAGATGGGCTGGAAGGATGTAATACTCCTGGAGCGAGACCAACTGACTTCAGGAACCACGTGGCATGCCGCCGGTCTCATGACAACCTTCGGCTCAATGTCAGAGACCTCTATTGGTATGCGTCGATACTCTCGAGAGCTCTATCAACGACTGGAAAAAGAAACTGGTCAGTCTACTGGTTATAAAGAAGTGGGATTCATAGAGATAGCCTCTGACCGCGATCGACTTGAAGAGTTTCGTCGGGTTGCTGCTTTTAATCGATACTGCGGGATTGATGCAGAAGAAATTTCGGCTTCAGAAGTCAAAAAACTCTTTCCATACGCTGAAGTTAAAGACGTACTTGCAGGATTTTATGTTCGCGAATCAGGTCGCATAAATCCTGTTGATGTAACGATGGCACTCGCAAAAGGAGCGAAACAAAAGGGGGTTACTATCCTTCAAAATACGCCCGTAGAAGAAGTCTTAATCTCCAACGATGTGGTGTCGGGTGTAAAGACAGCCAAAGGCGATATCACGGCTGAATTCGTGGTAAACTGCACTGGCATGTGGGCGCGCCAGCTCGGAGAACGCTCTGGTGTTACTATTCCGAATCAAGCCGCGGAACACTACTACCTGATTACCGATGAAATTCCAGGAATTCCCCGCGATCTTCCAATTTTGGAAGACCCTTCGTGTCACGGCTACTATCGAGAGGAAACGGGTGGCCTTATGATCGGGCTCTTTGAGCCAGAATGCGCCTCATGGAATCTTTCCCAAATACCAAATGACTTCTCGTTTGGTGACATTCCACCCGACTGGGAACGGATGACTCCGTTTCTTGAGAAAGCAATGAGCCGAGTTCCCGTATCACTCGAGACTGGGATACGAAAGTTTTTCTGTGGACCAGAGAGCTTCACTCCTGACCTCGGACCTATTGTTGGAGAATCACCAGAAGTAGGGAACTACTTTGTTGCAGCAGGACTTAACTCAGTAGGAATCATCACTGGTGGTGGACTTGGACGAGTTGTCGCGCACTGGATCGTCAATGGGCATCCAGATGTTGATGTTACTTGCTCCCTCAACGTAGATAGATTTCACAAATATCAAGCAAATCAGGAGTACAGGCGTCAACGTGCCCTGGAGTCTCTCGGTCTGGTCTATAAATGTCACTATCCGACTCGAACGCCTCAGACTGCGAGAGGAATCAAGCGCTCTCCGTTTCACGATCGACTCGCGAAGGCTGGAGCCTATTTTAAGGACGTCAGTGGATGGGAATCTCCTGATTGGTACTCTCCTAGCGGTCCCGTTACATCAGAGCCCACTCTTACTTGGGGACGACCCGACTGGTTCGCCCAATGGGAAGAGGAGCATAGAGCCTGCCGAGAAGGTGTGATCGCCATGGACATGACTTTCATGTCTAAGTTTTTAGTGCAGGGGAACGATGCGGGAGAGACTTTGAACTACATTTCTGCCAATGAAGTAAATGGGAAAGCAGGATTGATTACGTATACCCAGTGGCTTAATCACCAGGGAACGCTTGAAGGAGATGTTACGGTTATCAAAGTAAAAGAGAATCAGTTCATTGTAGTTGCAACTGATACAATGCACAGACATGTTGAGACATGGCTACGGAAAAATACCCCTCGATCTGCTCATGCTACTATCACTGATGTCACAAGCGCTTACGGACAACTCAATATTCAAGGACCCAGGTCGCGCGAGCTGCTTCAAATGCTTACTACCACCGATCTTTCAAATGAAGCATTTCCGTTCCGCACTGCCCGTGAAATAGATATCGGACTGGCGCGAGCACTCTGTGTTCGAATCACGTATCTTGGTGAACTTGGATATGAACTCAACATCCCTGCTGAACAAGCCGCCTACGTGTATGATCGTATCCTCGAAGTTGGCGCTCCTTTAGGACTCCGACATGCGGGCCTCAAGGCGCTCTCAAGCCTCCGCATGGAAAAGGCATACCGAGACTACGGGCATGACATCGACAATTTGGATTCCCCCTATGATGTAGGATTGAGTTTTGCTGTAAGACTGAAAAAAAGCGGTGACTTTATTGGCAAAGACGCCTGTATCAAGAGAAAAGCAGAAATTCCCTTAAAAAATCAACTACTCCAATTCTTACTGCTCGACAGCGAACCGCTGATGTTTCATGGAGAAATTATTTACAGCAATGATATCCCATGCGGATATATTCGCGCTGCTTCTTATGGACATACTCTTGGAGGAGCAGTTGGTCTTGGAATGGTCGAGGCGAAGGTGCCAGTCACTGAAGAATATATTCACGACACCGATTGGAAGATAGAAATTGCTGGGAAGAAGTATCCTGCTCAAGCTTCCCTCGCTCCGATGTACGATCCAAAGATGTTGCGAATTAAAGCCTAGAACTATTCGGTAAAAAGGCTACTACTTGTTTTCAAAAAGAGTGAGCTCTGATAACGACACTAATTTATAATTCTGATGCGTGCCTTTTCGACCGTTCTTTTCTTCTTTTACCGGAATAGGGACTGGCTCTTCTCCACCACCCTGAATAGCTCCATCGAGCACCTCACCCAGGCTCTCTAGCCCCTGCTTCACCTTATCAACGAGCTCTTTGCCCGCGCTCTTTATATCTTCAATGATTCCCATTCTACTGTATGATCCCGCGTGTTTTCTCTTATTAATGACGGTAACTGAGGAATGCTTCCTACCAGCATAGGATAGCAGCGAAATGCCGCCTAGTAAAAATTATCTTCCCTATCACGATGGTTCTTTCAGGTTGGGGCAGTATCCATACGGATACCGATGGGGGCGACATGTCCTATAGGGGTTTTTCACTTCCCAGACTTTCTTGCCCTCAGGAGTGACTTCAAAATTCCGTCCCGGCACATCCTCAGAGATCAGGGTATTTCCATTCGGAAGTCGCTGAAGAGTACCAGCTGCACCACTATAGAACTCATCTCCTACATCATACGCCCAGACAACTTCTTTTGTGTCAGGTGCAATCTCTAAAGCGAATGAAGTCCCTTTATCCCTGCCGTTATCAAACACAAGCATGTTACCAGCACCAGGAAGACCTTCGGTAATCATGAACGCCTCATGTCCTCCGCTAAGACCACCTTTGTACGTGCCGTGATAACTCCATACGGGTTTCCCTGACGGGCGTTCAATCACGTAGACAGTGCTCCAATTCCGGACAAGTATCATGAGGTTACCTGGTTTGAAACGCGCATCGCCTGCATCAAACCACCTATTCGGGGGTATTACCGTAACGGAATTTGAGTGAGTCCAGTCGTACTCTTTCTTGCCATCCCTGGCACGTTTCGTAATAAAGGGGCAAGGCTCACTTCCACAAGCATTCGGATCAAAATGCTCATGCAGCTTCCAGTCCCAAACCACTTCTTTCTGAGGTGTGACTTCCATGATCCCATCTGAGCGGTTTACTAATTCCCGCCGAGCAGGGTCTTTCAAGAGCGCTCTCTGCTCCTCAGGAAGCACAGAACGATAAAGAAAAATAGTATTTCCATTTGGAAGTCGCTGCACATCATGATGCACTGCTCCAGGGGCCTTAAACTCCCACTGAAGGTTTCCATCCCAGTCATATTCACGCACAAAATGCTTTAAGGAACTCCATGGTTCTCTCATCAGCCCCCACTTCGAGCCATGCACCACCAAAAGGTTACAATTTGGAAGCAGGCGAGCTCTAGCGGCATCAAAATTCCACTGATGGATCAGAGCTCCATTTTTATCGATCAGATCGATCTTCTCGTTTCCTGACTGAGGAATGATCGTAACACCCGGATACGACCGATCCGTTGAGATAGAAACAACCCGTTTTGCCGGGCGCAAGGATTCTTTCGTATCAGGAATAGGCGCATGCACCGACGGTGGCTGATCATCAGCCTGCATTCTCGCTCGTGTTCTATAGGGGCTTTTTACATCCGCCGTTTTCAATGGCGCTTTTTCAGTCGACAAAAAAAACATCGCTAAAGGAACAACAAGAAGCGCTGCCAAAAAACAAATTTTCCCTAACTTCGAAGACACGTTCGCTCCTCTTTAAAATGGAAAAGCCCAAAAGGAAAGTTGCTCAAAGAACGGGTCCATTCTCAAGTGAAAACGAACGAAAAACAAGTCTTGCAAGCCCCAGAGCTTTCATATCGTTACTTTTTGTGACGATTAATTTTATCATCTGAATCAGAGAAGCGAATTATTCGTATTTTAGCTCATCTCTCTGGTCTGACTTTGATTACCTTGCTACAATCAGAGAGTAGGGCATTAGCAGGTATTTTTCTCATGAAACAAACTCGATTCTTTTTGTTCGTCTTCCTTGTTTTTCTGTTCATTCATTCTTCCAGTCATGCGACTCCGTCTCTGAGAGGATTTCAAATCCCTGTCTCGGTTATCTCTGAAGAGGTGCTCACCGAGCTTCGTGACGAATGGAACGTGAACTTCCTTCGAATTCAAGTGGGGAATAATGATGAAATGGATGGAACAACTGGAGAAGCGTATAATGCGATGATGGAGACTCAGTTTGCACTCCTTGACCAGAAACTCCCTCTTATTCAAGCAGCTGGGCTACAAATAGTATTCATTCTCTATTCGCCGCCAGGTGGATTTGAAACAAGAGAATCGCCATCTCACTATGCGATGTTCTCCGATAGAACGCTGCAAAACGACTTCATAGATAAATGGGAAGAGATTATCGTCCGATATGGAGAGCATCCAGCAATTCTCGGTTTTGATATCGTAAATGAACCAGCTCTTCGAGACGAGCTGTTTGGAGGAGATGCTGTTGATTGGAATACGCTATTACTTGAGACGATAGCAGCTATTCGGGTGCTTGATAGCGAAGTGCCCCTGGTTGTAAAAGGCCTCTATGGCTCCCCGTATAGCCTAAAAGACCTTCCTGCTATCGACGATGAAAATATAGAGTTCGCATATAACGCTTACTTCTTTAATTCGTATCAACACACTGGTGTTGACTCAGATCCCTTTAGCCTGAGCAGGCCAGAGCAGAAAAAAATTCAACGAAAAATTCGAATGGGGCTAGCTCCCTTCCTACAGAAAGTCTTTAAGGCAACGAGACAAGGAGAATTATCAAACACTGCTTATCCACCGAAATTAAGTATCGGGGAAGTCGCTGTTTCAGCATGCGCCCAAGATGGAGCCTTGTTTCTCGCGGACACACTAGAAGAATTAGAACGAGATAATTCAGAGGAGAGTCATATTAAACTCGGGAAAAGAGGCAAACTAAAACTTACAAAGGCCGCTCGCGAGAAATTCACGGGGAAAAAGAAAAAACGAGCTTTTATCAATGATATTGCTCACACCAACTATGCGGTACATGCCTATATGGAGGCGCAGATCTGGGATCCTCGCTCGGAATGCAGTCTCGATGGCACGCTCTCCCTAGCCTCCGAAGATACTGACCGAGCCATTGTTCTGAAGAGCTATTTTTCCAGGAATTCATCGTAACGAGACCCAGCCTGAAGCAGTGAAAAAGACTCAAAAATGGGTTGTGGCTCCGCTCCTTTCGCCAATCAGATCGGAGTCATTCCGCCCCAGAGTGACGGATAATTCACCCTATTCGGAAAGAATCCTGCCCAAAGGGTAGACTTAGAATGGAAAACAGATTTAAATAAGGCACTTACATAGCGAGGGTGGGAACCACGCCTCTCATAAGATAGAGCCAGCCCAGAGAACGACACCATCTGGTGTCGGGCGGTTTGTATTGATTCTCTCACCCTCATGATCCGCTTCCTGAAGGAAGAGGATCATTTGAGGAATTTGGAGAGAGTCTGCTTCCATGAGAGACATCCTGTCCACGCGCTAGAATCTTGTGGATCAGCAGAAGGTTAAACTATTCGCAACAGAAGGATGCGAGAGAGATCTTTGAAGGATGTTTCACCGTATTCGTAATTTTTAACAACGTGTATTAACAAGCAACTGAGGTGTACCTTGGCAACTTTAACAGAAGACCTTTCAAGATATAGAAACATCGGGATTTTTGCGCATGTTGACGCAGGAAAAACCACAACTACCGAGCGTATCCTTAACCTCACAGGGAAGATTCATAAACTTGGTGAAGTGCATGATGGAGAAGCAACTACTGACTTCATGGATCAAGAACGAGAGCGTGGAATTACCATTCAATCTGCCGCAACCAGCTGTTCATGGAACGAACATCGACTAAATATCATTGATACCCCAGGTCACGTAGATTTTACGATTGAAGTGTATCGTAGCTTGAAGGTGCTTGATGGTGGGGTCGGAGTATTTTGTGGCTCAGGAGGAGTTGAGCCACAATCTGAGACAAACTGGAGGTACGCAAACGATTCGAAAGTTGCTCGCCTTATCTTTGTAAATAAGCTCGATCGAGTAGGTGCTGATTTCTACAGGGTCATTGAGCAGATAAAAAAGGTGCTTGGGGCAAAGCCTCTTGTTATGACTCTCCCGATTGGAACAGAGAGTGAGTTTACTGGAGTAGTAGAGCTCATCACTCGAAAGGCGTGGATCTGGGACAACTCAGGCGATCCAACGAAGTATGAAATAACAGAGCCGCCTGCAGAAATGGCAGATAAAATAGAAGAGTATCGTGAGTTACTCGTTGAAACCGCCCTCGAACAGGATGATGACGCCATGGAGGCGTATCTTGAGGGGCAAGAGCCGACTGAAGAAGTCTTGAAAAACTGTATCCGCAAAGGAACGATTGCTCTTGAATTTTTTCCATCTTTTTGTGGTTCAGCATTCAAAAACAAAGGGGTACAGCTTGTCCTTAATGGAGTTGTTGACTACCTCCCGAATCCTACAGAGGTTCCGGCTCAACCAGAGATTGATCTTGAAGGAAATCCAACAGGGGAATTCGCTGAAGTAACACCTGACAAGCCACTCCGAGCGCTGGCATTTAAGATCATGGAAGACCGATTTGGAAAACTTACGTTCCTCCGAATTTACTCTGGAAAACTTGAAAAGGGCTCAATGGTCCTCAACACCTATACAGGAAGAAAAGAGCGTATCGGGCGGATTGTTGAGATGCATGCGGACAGCCGAGAAGAACTCGATTCTGCAAAAGCAGGTGACATTGTCGCAGTGTTAGGAATGAAGGAAGTTCAAACTGGGCACACACTGGCCGATCCAGATAATCCAGCTACTCTTGAACCGATGGTATTCCCGGATCCGGTTATTTCTATTGCAATTGATACGAAGGACAAAGGAGATAGAGACAAGCTTGGTGTGGCCCTCTCAAAAATGACATCAGAAGATCCGTCATTCCGCGTTGAAACCGATGAAGAAACTGGTGAGACAATCCTAAAGGGAATGGGAGAACTTCACCTCGATATCAAAATTGACATCATCAAAAGAACATACGGGATTGAGTGCGTAGCTGGTGCACCGCAAGTTGCATACCGTGAAACGATCTCCCGACGTGTTGAGGGAAGCTACACTCACAAAAAGCAAACTGGTGGTTCTGGTCAGTTTGGTAAGATTGACTTTATCGTTGAGCCAAATGAAGCGGGTCAAGGATATGAGTTTGAATCTCAAATCAAGGGTGGAAACGTACCGAAAGAATTCTGGCCGGCTATCGATAAGGGATTCGAGATGAGCTTGGAGCAAGGGGTCCTCGCGGAATACCCTTGTATCGATGTTAAGATCACTCTTGTTGACGGGGCATATCACGCCGTTGACTCCTCTGCCATTGCCTTTGAACTGGCAGCGAGAGGAGCATATCGAGAGATTATGCCAAAGGCTGGGCCTCAAATTCTTGAGCCAATCATGAAAGTCGATGCGTTTATTCCTGATGACTATCTTGGTGATACTATCGGTGATTTGAACCGGAGACGTGGAGTAATCATCTCGCAGGAAGTTGGAATAACTGGTGCGCGAGTTCAAGCTCACGTACCGCTCGCAGAGATGTTTGGATACATTGGGGACTTAAGAACCATGACCTCAGGCCGTGGGCAGTTCTCGATGGAGTTCTTGAACTACCAGCCATGTCCTGCCAACATTACCGAAGAGGTAATCAAGGAAGCAAGAGAGAGGAAGGAAGCGAAAAAGTAATGCGCAAATGAGTCGTCTTCTCATCGAAGATTACTTCATTACAACCTACTTCTTAAGCCCAACTCATCTTTCAACCGAAGAGAGTTGGGCTTTTGCACACGTGAATAGAGGCTCATTCCTTCAGCACTCATGTCTCTTTTTTGTCTCGCACATGTCAAAGAGCCTTGTTTGCATGTATAAGTCGGTTGATACTTGAAGTGGCTTTCCCTTATGTGAACGCTTTAAAAGGAGGAATCTCATGATCTGCATTTCGAAAACGTTTGAGTTTTGTGCAAGTCACCGGCTCGCCCGACAAGACTGGAGCGAGCAGAAGAATGCTGATGTCTTTGGAAAGTGCACTAACGTGCATGGCCATAACTATCGCCTTGAGGTGAGTGTTTCCGGGCCTTTTCAGCCAGAGACTCAGATGGTGATGGACGCCTCTCTTCTGGACTCAATCGTACAAGAAAATGTAATCCAAGAACTTGATCATAAACATCTGAATTCTGATGTGCCGTGGTTACAAGATCATATCCCGACCGTAGAGATTATTCTCGAGTGTATCTGGAAACGATTAGAGGGGTCTATCGAGCAATCTGGAAATGGAGCCAGACTAGAAAGGCTTGTCTTACACGAAACAAGTCGAATCTTCGCAACTCGAACCAGGGACTAATGTGCTGTTTTTGGGTCTTGGGTTTAATCTCCCCTTTAGGATATAAAGCTTCTTAGGAGTTAATTGATGAGCACCCTTGAAGATATTTGCACCGAACTTCTCAAAGAAATTGGAGAAGATCCAGAACGAGAAGGTCTTCAGAGAACGCCTGTTCGCTTCCATAAGGCAATGAAAGAGCTAACCGCGGGCTACGAGCAAACGGCAGAGGAACTCGTAGGAGAAGCAATTTTCACTGAAGATTGTTCCGAGATGATTATAGTTCGAGACATAGAATTCTACTCGCTCTGCGAACATCATCTTCTGCCCTTCTTCGGCAAGGCTCACGTGGCGTATATTCCCGATGGAAAGATTGTCGGGCTTTCAAAAATTCCAAGAATCATAAATATGTTCGCTCGTCGTCTCCAAGTCCAAGAGCGGCTAACAGTACAAATTGCAGACGCTATCAGTGAGCTGTTACAAGCAAAAGGAGTGGGATGCATCCTAGAAGCACGTCACATGTGTATGATGATGCGAGGAGTCCAGTCCCAATCAAGTTCAATGGTGACGAATGCGATGCGAGGCTCTTTCCTGACCGATGAGAAGACTCGTTCAGAATTTATGCACATTGTGAAGGAATCAATAAGATGAAAACAGCCCTGATAACAGGCGCCAGTCAGGGGATTGGAAATGCGGTAGCGAAGAGACTCTCCAGGGAGGGCTATGCTGTTGCTCTGCTCGCTCGCTCGTCTGCGGAACTGACAACTCTTCAAAATCAGATTATGGAATCTGGCGGGGTCGTAGTGCCACTACCATGCGATGTCGCTGATCCAGATGCAGTCGAAGAGGCATTTGAAAAACTGCAAGGTGAATGGGAACAACTAGATTTTATATTCAATAATGCTGGGAAAAATATCCAGGGTACGCTCGAACCTTCGCTCAATGAAATGAAAGCGCTGTATGATGTTAACGTATTTGGTGCTTATTCTATTCTTCAACATGCTGTACCGTGGCTAAAATCTCAAGGAAGTGGAACGATAATTAATCTTGTCTCAGTAGCCGGCATAACTGGATTTGCGGGCGTCGGTGCTTACTGTTCATCAAAATTTGCTCTTCGTGGCCTTAATCAATCGCTCCATCATGAGCTTGAGCCATTAGGAATTCGAGTATGTGCCATTTCACCTAGCTGGGTAGACACAAGAATGGCAGATCATTGTCCATTCAAAGCAGAAAAGCGGATAAGACCAGAAGACATTGCTGATACTGTTCTCTATATCCTTAATCTTGGCCCAAATGTTTCCATAGAGGAAATCACTGTAGGTTGTCGTAGTGACCTTGGCTAAGTTTCTCTATACCACGCAGTATCTTCTCGAGCTTTTTTAATAATACCGCTTCATCTGTTGGGTCTGTTTCCAAATAACGGATAGCTTGATGCGCTAATCGCTGCTGCCGTTCAGCAATGATATCAGCTCTCGCAATGACCTTATTCAACTGAATGGTAAGCATGTCACAGTTTAATCGTAATCCTTTCTTCTCAGTCAGAGTCAGACCAGTGAATACGCCGGTATCTTTACAGAGTTGCTCAAGCTCCCTGATTGACTGCTGGACTTTCTCTCTCACTTCACCTGGGACGCGGAATTCATCTTGTTCAACGAGCTCTCTCATCTCTATTCTCAGCGATTCACTATACTCAACACGATTTATTGACGCACGCTCATTACCTCGTTCCTGAACATCCCCGTGTTGCGCTTTACTTGCTATCTGCGATTCAAGCTTCCGGATGCGCAGTTGTACATCTTGATTATCTTCTCTTCTCTCTCTTTCTTTCTGGTCAGCATCACTAGCCTCCGAGAAAGAATCGCTGAGAGGGGCAAAAAATGGGTCGCTCGTCTGAATTGTATGATGCGGTCGTTCCCTTAAAGCCGCCTGATCTGATTCACTCAGATAGGACAAATTTGGGGGGGTCGAACTTTGCAACCGCGCTTCAATCGCCTCATAAGTATTAACGTCTGCAAAGCCTGTTAGTGGCCGCACTCCCATCTGATCAGTAGTAGAAAGGCTAAATAAATTATCTGACTTTCGTTTCCAGCTGTGGCTCCCTAAGTACGTATTCACAGCCCCTATAAAAACGGCTATCGTCGAAGTGGTTTCCTCAGAGAGTCGATGCTCCAAAAGCTGAGGACCCCCAACAGTAATATCGGCCCTCTTCAAATTGCCAATCTCCTCTACTGAGAACTTCTCTCGCTCAACAAGAGCCAATACAACGTCCTTCGCAAATTCATAAACGACATCTGGAACGGCTCTTATTATCGCCGCAAGCTGAGAGTGCTCTTGAACCTCAAGAGACTTCATAGGCTCTGTCTTTTCTATTCTCCTTACTGAACTTTCTAGTGATGAAATGAGCGGCTTATTTTGATCAATGCAGGACTTTTGAGAATCATTGGAAAAGAGAGGAGTATTAGACATAAATGACCAGCTCGTAATATTGAAATACAATCTTCCCGAAGAACCGAGGGAATTCTAATGAGAATCATAGGTAAAATGCAACGAGGTTCTGACTTTATAAGATGTTGATTTTATGTGTTATTTTAAAATACAGGGCATGTTATACGGTTTCTCCTCTTTGCGCCTGACTCTCTTCCAGTGCAGCAAGAAGCTCCTCTCTTGTCGGATAATACTGGTCAGTAGAAAGCTCACTGTCTAATAAATCTCTTAGAAACATCTCCTTTTTTTCAAGGTTAGAGGAGATCAGGCCATCAACCCGTCCCGACTCGAGCGATACAATGTTTACTACTCCTTCTTGCCCAATTCGATGAACTCGATCAATGGACTGTAACCAATGTTCTCCATTCCATGTCTTATCCAGATAAATTGCTGTTCGCGCCGCTGTAAGGGTAATTCCGACTCCACCTGCAGCCGGAACAGCAATAAGAACTCTGCATCCACTATCTCTTTTTTGAAACTCTTCTACTGCATGAGCTCGTTCATCTACGCTCTGCTCTCCAGAAAAAGCAAAGGCTCCATACTTTTTGTAACGCACCCTCAGCTCCCTGACATTTACAAGATAGTTCGTCCATACGACTACTTTCTCGTCTTGCTCCTCAATTAATTCATAAAGTAATTGATCTAATTCTATAAACTTTGCAGATTCACCCATGAAGGTCTCGTCTACAAGACGTGGGTTCGATGCTATCTGAACTGCTCTTAAAAATTCTTCGAGAGTATTATCAATATCTCGGTAGAACGCCTTACCGCTCATTGAAGTCATTCGTACCTTTAGAGTTTTACACACCTCATCATAGCGGCGTTTTTGAGAGCCATGCATCTCAACATAACGTGTTGAAAAGACTTTCTCAGGAAGATCGATGACATCCTCTTTACGTCTACGGAGAAGGATCTCACGCACTCGAAGCTTTATACGTTCAACTTCCCTCTCCTTAAATTCAACTACACCTATCTTGCTAAATTTATTTCCAAGAACAGCGATATTTTCTAACCATCGGAAAAAATCACGCCCAAATCGCTCCCCGAGATCAATTAGAAACACCTGCGTCCAGAGGTCTGTAATATCCTTGGGTGCTGGAGTTCCACTGAGAAGAATTCTCCTTCGAGCTAAAGGCGCCATCTTCTGAAGAGCCTCAAAGCTTTTCGACTGCGGATTCTTAGCACGCTGAGACTCATCAATGCAGAGAAACGTGGCATGAGAATCTACCCATTCCATAAGTGGAGCTAAAACTTGAGGACTTCGAAAGCTCTCAAAATTCACAACAACGACATCGCAATAGTCATAGCTCTGCAGCTTTCTAAAAAAGCTACGCCGAAAGCTTGCACCCTTTGGAGGCGATTCAAATCTCAACTTAGGAAGCCAGGCTTTTGCCTCCTTCAGCCAATTCTTCACAAGACTGTTCGGACAAACAATGATCATCTTTTCAATATCACCTCTCCAGCGAAGTTCGGAAAACATTGATAAGACAGAGATAGTTTTTCCAAGCCCCATATCATCTCCGAGCAATCCATGCTCTGTGGTTAAAAACCACTCTACGGCAGTACGTTGATGAGGATAAAGCTTTTCACGTAATGCCTGATCGTGCTCAAGAATAGAATCTGGTACGGAGTATGTTGCTATGGCCATGCGTGCGTTGAGCTCTCTTGCCTCAGCTCTTTTCATAATCGCCTGTAGCCTCGCTTTGGCGGTCTCATCGTATTGATAGCACGTAGGCAAAAAATCATTTTCTTTCGGATGTTCCCCCAGAATATCGGCTAATTCATCTCCAAGAACGGTCATATAGAGTGTTTCAGAACCAATCGAGAGAGAAGATATTTCAGGAGAATGCCTCGTTACCAGCGCATGCAAATCACTCTCATTTTTGCTAACACACAGAACGGTGCCCCAGTCGTATGCATAGAAATGCACATCTGTTTTGAAGCGGTCTTGCAGTGCTTTGAGAACTTCAGAATCAAGCCAGAGTGGCTCCTTTCGAGCAGCCATTCGAAACAAAATCTTTACTAGCATGGAAAACGAGAGGGCCTCCGTCTCCTTCTTGCGCTCAATATCACTCTCTGAATCAGGAAGGAGTTTCTCGCGAAGAGCAAGATCGCTCCCAAGGAGGTGGAAAGCGTCTTTATGATAAATTAGTGCTGGACGCAAAGGGGATTGAATCATGTCTTCGGAAGATAAACTATGGAGACGCTCCCTGAATGAATTCATTTGCTGAAGCCTCTGCGCAGCAGAATACGCAACTGCGAAACTACACTCTTTTTTCTTGAGCTTCTTCAAAAGTTGCCTTATTGAGCTGGAGTCTACGGTGAAACTTCGGCGCTCATGTATCCATCTTCCGCCTCCGAACTGGCGTAGTATCGACCGGAAGGAGGAATCCGCTGAAATCCTCACAAGTAGTCGATCAAGCTCAGTATCCCAGTAAAACCATCCTTTTACCGGGATGAGATTCATAAAGGCATCCGGAACCTCGAATGGATTTTCACGATACGCTTGAGTCGCATCTTCATAGAGTTGAGACATAGCAGATTTTAAGGACTCGACTTCTTCTTCTCCGCAAGACCACTGGACCTCCATTTTATTTTCCTGCTCTAGCAGAAGAATATGGCTGATTGTCTCCCTCGGGATACGCCAGCACTTCTCTCGTTTCATCCATTGAGCGTCTGGCAATGAGCGAAAGAACCGGTTCTCAGAAATATCTGATGCGGCTCTAACAAATGCATATTTTCTCTTGATATCAACTGCAATCATGGGCGTGGAGCAGCATAAATAGACGACGCTACTCTGTCATCCTATTTGTAGGCTATTCCGAAACTTTTTTCAGGCTGGCAGAGACCTTCTATCTCCGTACCCGATGAAATTCCTCTGCTGTACATAACTGATATGTTTCGCCTGATTCTACAAATGGGTTCGAATATGGTGCCACCCGATAAATTCGCGATGATGAGGGCTCTAAAAGGAACAAGTCATTCTGCTGACTACTCGTAGACCCTTCGATCTGAACTAACGACTGAATACGAAGTCTTGCATTATCTAAATAAATGAGGCTTGGAAGATCTTTTGCTTTCATCGCTTTTGCTTGTTGTGATTTCTCGACATTCAATACAATCGAGTTTGGAGCTCGACACAGGTGTTTATCCTCTATCCGAACCCCCACGAACTTGGATGCTACGATGGCATCTCCTAATAACAATTGACCCTGTACCCCAAGAGAGTAATCTTTGACGAGCGTTGAGCTCTCAGACGAGACCGTCCATGCTTGAAGATCAGACGCGAATTCCTCGGACTCTGTAAAAGCATGAGTAAGGCCTATGAAGCCGAGAGTGTCTTTATTCCCTGTCGATGAATTCACAAAAAGCGTAACAAGAGGAAGGCTTTCTGTTGTGGATACAGAAAGGCGTACAGATCCCTCCTTATCACCAAGTACCAAGGTGAAGTTTCCTCGGATCTCAAACTCTTGCTCTCCGAGAAGGAGTCTTGAAAATGTCTTATTCTCTGTATCAAACTCCAGAAAGAGACTTTGTGCCTGCTGTTCAACGGTCAACATTTGTGGGTCAAAGAGTTGTGCGGGGACTGGGATGGCTGTTGAGAGAACAAAGAGGCCTGGATAATCTTCTGAGTCAGGAACTACGATTGCAGCCACTCGTCCCGTGGAATGTACATATGTGAAATCCCCTATTTTCGCATAATCAGCGCAAACCACGGCGGGGAAGAGCAATCCGAATGCTCCACTTCCCAAGTATAATAGTGCCGACCATAACGCTCTTTTCATCTTTGTCCCCTCACCCTCGCTAAGCAGTGATAGCCTAGCTAAGCTACCAATATTTGGTCATAGAAAACTCGACATTTCCTTAAGATTTCTTAAACATGGCCCCTACTCGAACTTTGAGAAAACGAATGTTGATAAAACTCCGTTTTATCACAAAGAGTGTTCAGTGTCGAGGTCAAGAACATTTGATAAAATGCCGAGACTTTAGGAGTAATCTTAGTCTAATTATCGAAAATGAGCGACCACGTTCTTACCATACAACGGATTCTCTCTGATGGGGCTGTCGCCAAGACTGTGACCTGTCGCTCAGGTCGGATCGCGGTCTTTAGAAGTCACGCGCCTGAAAAGCTCTATGAATATGAGCTTGCTCTCCGAGGAAAGCTCGAAAATCCCTCTTCTTTCCGCATCATGTTTGATGGCAAAGCATACGATCCAACACAAGCAATATTCATCGGATTCGAAAATATCCGTTATCGTGCAGAGACAACGGCTCGGACTCTACTTTCAGAGAGTGGAGTCCCTGCGAACGAATTAGACACAATACTTCAGGAGCATGGACTCTACTCCATCGGGGAAAAAGCACTAACGGACCTCTCAACACAAGAAGCTCATGCGCTTGCCCTCCTTCAGATCAGCCTACAATCATTTCCTCTCTTAATTATGAAGGACCCTTTTCTCTCAATTCCAGATAAATTTCGAGAGATGTATGCACATACCCTCGCTAATGGAATTTGGAAAAATAAGGGGATTGCCATTGTAGCATCTCTCTCATGGAGGCCTGATGCATGGATTGATAATGACATTATTACTCGCGTGCAAATTGATCAGACCGCGAGAAGAGCGACTGTCGGCATAGGCGGAGAGAATCCACTCACCGAACTTGCACAACAACTTCGCCAGGAAAAGCATGTTACTCAAGCGAAGAAATCCGCTGAAGAGGCGCTTGAAAAAGCGGCTGAAAAAGTGGGCGCAAGACGTAGAGCTCCCCGTTTTTTCTCCAGCACTCTCGTCCGATTATCCGCGATATCAGTGCTTTTTATAAGCGTTGGCCTCGGGATACTCATCAACCGGGAAAGCTTTTCTAGCCGCTCTTCACAGTCCTCTAGCCTTCCTGTCGAAACGAGTCTGCCGATAAGCTCGTCAGAAAACACCACTCAATCAAACCAACTGGTCCTTGATTCCTATCCTGTAGACATTCGGGATGGCATTGTTGCAGCGTTTTCTGGAGAAGCCTCTCTTTCAGATGAAGCGAGATTCGTTCCGCTCGCTCAACAAGAACAAGGAGCAGAGGCCGACGACAAGAGCTCAGATTCCCCCAGTCTGAATACGATGGAATCAACACCGCTACCCAGAGCTTCTCAGGGTTCAAAAACCAAGAATCCCCTCATTTCACTTCGGGACCTCTCTGAACTCTCGAATACCTCCACATCATCATCCGGGGCATCATCATCCAGGACTCAACCAAAAAGCATTGTTCAAAATACAAACATAAGCTCTTTTGAAAATCGGATGGAAAAACTTATGGAGGGGAAAGACCCTGCAACCCAAGAACGAATACGAAACCTGATTGATCGAATGAGAGAGCGTGCTGCAGAACGAGGTCAATAGGACGTTTTGCAACGTTTCAAAAGCTTGCTAATATGCGTAGCTATGAGTAAACAGCGAGAGAAAAAAGACGGTCTAGTGTATTCATCTGACTTTGGTAGGGCTTGCCCGGCGTGTTCACAGCCAGTGGCACAATGTCAGTGTAAAGCGCATATTGAAAAGAACGTCCTGAAGTCTCCTTTCAAAGACGGCATGATTCGAGTTGAGCGACAAACAAAGAAAAGAGCCGGACAAATAGTAACAGTAGTACGGGGAGCAGAGCTGCCTGCTCGTGAACTCAAAGAACTCGCTCGCTCGCTTAAATGCGCATGCGCCAGTGGGGGAACTGTCAAAGATGGAAACATCGAGATTCAAGGTGACCATGCAGAACTTCTCATCAGAGAGCTAGACAAACTTGGCTTTCCTGCAAAACGCTCTGGGGGTTAATCAATGCTGACCCTTTCCAATATCTCTAAGGGTTATGCTGGAAAACAGCTTTTCCAAGACGCAAGCCTCGTCCTCAATAGAGGAGAGTGCTTGGGGCTCATTGGAAGGAATGGTCATGGAAAGTCCACGTTACTGAGACTCATTTGTGGGAAAGAAGACCTCGATCAAGGACAAATCAGCGTCGAAAAGGGGTGTCGGATTGGTATTCTCGAACAATACTTCCAGTTTACTGGAGAGACAACTTTAGCAGAGGCAGAAAAAGCTCTGCCCTTACTTGATGGGGCATATCGCGAAACCTTCAAGGCAGAGCAAGTTCTTGAAGGGCTTGGTTTCTCAGAAGAGCGAAGGCAACAAGCTCCAGAAACTCTTTCTGGGGGATATCAGATTCGACTCAACCTCGCAAAACTTCTCCTCTCAGAGCCAGATATTCTTTTACTCGATGAGCCGACCAATTATCTCGATATTGTTTCAGTAAAATGGCTAGAGACATTCTTAAAAGAGTGGAAGGGAGGATCAATCGTTATATCCCATAATCGGTCATTTATCGACTCGATCTCCTCCCATATCGCTCTCATCTATCGGATGGGGATACGAAAGCTGTCAGGTACCACCGAAAAGATCTATGGACGAATTGCTGAAGAGGAAGAGATCCACGAAAAGACGCGCCTGCATCAAGCAAAAGAGAGAGAACGCCAAGAAGAGTTTATCAGAAAGTACCGATCAAAAGCTCGTCAGGCCTCACGGGTTCAAAGCAGAGTCAAAGCGCTTGAACGGACAGAAGTTATAGAAAAATTAGAAACCGAGAAAGACCTTGCATTTCAATTTTCTTATGAGGCATTTTCGCCCAAATGGATCTTGCACGCGAAGGAACTCTGCTTTGGATATGAAGAGTTTCCCCTTTTCCAGGATTTATCATTCTCGCTTGGGGCGAATGACCGAATTGGAATAATCGGAGCGAACGGAAAGGGAAAATCTACTCTGCTCTCTCTCCTCTATGGGGCACTGACTCCCAGAAGTGGAAGTACTGAGATTCATTCTCTCGCAACAGTAGGCTATCTTGGGCAAAGCAATATCGAACGACTCCATCCAGATAAAACAGTTGAAGAATTGATTCTTGAAAAAGAGAGTAACCACAATCGCACCAGAGCACGTACAATTGCTGGATGTATGCTCTTCTCAGGAGACACCGCAGAGAAGCAGTCTAAGGTCCTCTCAGGAGGCGAAAAGACTCGTGTTCACCTCGGTCGGATCATCGCTCAACCTACCAATCTCTTATTTCTTGATGAACCGACCAATCACCTTGACTACTATGCCTCTCAAGCGCTCTTGAATGCTCTGGAAGATTACGTGGGTGCTGTTGTACTCGTAACTCATGATGAAGAATTTCTCAGAAAAATCGCGAATCGTCTGATCATTTTTCAACAGGGTGGAGCCACTCTTTTTGAGGGTGGATATACTGACTTCCTTCATCGTGGTGGATGGGAAGAACAAAGAAATACTAGCTTGGAATCTGCTTCCATGAAATCTTCTACGATTCAGAGCAGCACCCTAAACAAGAAAGAACTGCGAAAGCAACGCTCCGAAATCCTGAAGGAAAAAGGGAGCGTCTTAAAACCCTTAAAGAGTGAGATGAAGAAGACTGAGCAAACAATAGAAGCTCATGAACAAGCAATTTCTGAGGAAGAACAAGAGCTCATAGAAATTACAGTGAACGGCTTTAATGATCGTGCTGCGAAACTTAGTCGAAGCATCGCCTCTCGTAGACAACAGATCGAAGAACTCTTTGAAGCTTTAGAACAACTTGAAAGCGAAATAGTTGAACACGAAGCTACTTTTGAAGAAAAGTTAAAGGCTTTTAATTAACGCTTTTTCAGACAAACCATCTTCATAAACCATTCACTAGAGGGCACATTCACTAGCGCCCGCGACGACCGCGACCACGCGAGCCTCCTCGTCCCGAACGCTTCTTCGCAAAAGGAGACTCCCTACGATTCTTCATCGTTTCAACAAATTTCGAATGGAATGCATGCTCTCGATCTACATCGAGCGTGCTCCCGATAAAACTCTCGATTAAATGAAGTGCCTTCACTTCGTCAAGGTCGCATAAGGAAAGAGCAATTCCTCGAGAACCAGCCCTAGCCGTGCGGCCAATTCGATGGACAAAATTCTCTGGATCGCCGGGCAGATCATAATTGATCACATGACTAATACCCTCTACATCAATTCCTCGAGCCATCACATCCGTTGCAACCAATACCCGATTCTCTCCACTATCAAACGCACGCAATGCCTGTTGGCGATCTCGTTGACTCTTATCTGAGTGGATCGCTGCGGTAGCAATATCTTGTCTCGACAGAATAGCCGCTAATACATTGGCGTCAGATTTTGTCGCCGTAAATATCAGCACTCTTGTCATCTCGGGATCTCTCACTAACTCAAGAATAAGCTCACGCTTATCCCGTCTTTCGACGAAAAGAACCTGGCTCTCAACATTCTCATTGACTGTATCTGGGGGATGCACAGCAACGGTTTGAGGATTCTGCAGTAACACTCGTGCTAAACTACCAACCTCTCCGGAGGTAGTCGCAGAAAAGAAGAATGTTTGTCGTTCTTTAGGGATCTTTTTTGCTATGTCCTGCACATCATGGACGAATCCCATATCAAGCATTCGGTCAGCTTCATCGAGTACAAAGTACTCCACACGACGGAGATCCACTTGCTTTCGATAGAGAAGGTCGAGCAGCCTGCCTGGCGTAGCTACCAGAATATCAACCCCTTTTTGAATCTGCTTTATCTGTCGCTGAATAGAAAGTCCACCGACAACAGAGAGCACATTAAAGGGGAGAAACTTCGCATAGGCTTCAACATTTTCCTCAATTTGCTGTGCAAGCTCACGAGTTGGGCTAAGAATGAGCGCTCGGACGAATCGATTCCGCCGCTTCTTCTGTCGCTTTCCTCGAGAATCAGACTGATCGTGGGCATCGCCCTCAGAGGGCTGCGCCTGCATACCCCGCTCAAGCTCATTCTCTGATTCGCTCATAGCCATTCGTTCAAGAATGGGGAGTACGAACGCTGCCGTTTTTCCGGTTCCTGTCTGCGCTGCGCCTAGAATATCTTGTCCATCAATCGCAAGTGGAATTACGGCCGATTGTATTTCAGTCGGCTCCGAATAACCAACTTCCTTGAGAGCAGCGAGTATTCTCGGATTCAAGGAGAGGGACTCAAAAGAATCTGTCTTCATATTTTTTTACTTTAGTCTCTTCATGGCATTGTATTGATAGCGCTTTGTCACAATGCATTCTTACTGTTTTCTTTCACGAACTTGCCCCAACAAAGCGTATCCGAGCATTTTCTCCTTGCGTGCTTGAGCAATCAAAGAAGTACTGATGTTCATAGTTCAATAGCGGTGCTCGATCATACTGGTTCAATTAACACCATGAGCTCAATATCATTTCGCCACAGATAATTGCGTAATAGGTCTCTCTGGCAAGACAACAAGCGGCACACTAC
>RFPC01000025.1 GCA_009926305.1 bacterium | reverse complement strand
AGATGTGTATAAGAGACAGGTCGTAGCCAGCAAAGAATCGGACTTTAATGCGGGGGCCACTGGTCGCGAAGGTTTCTTTCCGTCTAAACCCATCGTAAATCGATTCCCGCGTATTCTCTTCGGCCCACACGCCAGCCAATCCAGAGGCTGAAAATCGAATCAGACTCCTCGGGACTTTCAAATCGATTCTGTTGATATGTCTTTGATGAAACGAGATAAGCAAGTGCATCTTTTACATCATTGGTAGCTGCTTTGTTGACCGCGTATAGTTTCTGAATTGTCGGAAAAAAGCGACCTCCTTTTTTTTCGCCACACTCCACAAATAGAGTTTCATCGTTAAGAAGTTTGTATTGTTCAAAATCAGTGCTCGAAAGCGAAGTGCGGCTCATAAAGAGTGTGAGCTCGCGAATAGATGAAATCTGGCCAGGCTGAAGAGGAGCTTCTTGAACGGTAGAACAGCCGGGAAGTCCTACGATTGCAAGAATCAAGAGCGCGAAAGAGAAGTTTATTCTCTCGGAGAGATTACGTATTGTTCTCATCTGGTATTCCTAAAACAAATTTCAATGATGACTCTATCCCAGGATATGAAAAATGAAACCCTTCATTCAATAGTCGTTCAGGGAGCACACGAACACTGGCAAGTAAGAGCTCGCGGCTCATCTCTCCTAGGGCAAGTTGGAGGCCATGCGCAGACACCGGGAGAAGGGTAGGTCTTTTTAGGAGTTTGCCCAATAATTTCGTAAATTCTCTGTTGGTCACAGGCTCCGGTGAAACAAGATTAAAGATGCCGCTGGCTTCTCGCTTTACGAGGAGAAAATGTAAGGCGTAGATCAAGTCGTCAATCGAGATGCAGCTCATCCACTGTTTCCCGCTACCGAGAGTTCCAGCAACTCCAGCTTGAAAAGCTGGGAGCATCTTTTTGAGCGCTCCATCCTCAGGTGTGAGCACCACACCAATTCTCGTAATGATTGTTCTTATCCCAAGCTCTTCCGCCTTGCGTGCTTCTGTCTCCCAGAGTTCTGCAACATGGGTGGTGAATGCGGCGGGAGTATTCGAGCTTTCTTCTGTTAAAATCTCATCACCTCTATCACCATAAAATCCAACTGCTGAGGCAGAAAGAAAGACTTCAGGTGGATTCTGACACTCTTTCATTTTTTGAACTATGAGCCTTGTGCTCATAACCCGACTTTCTAAGATCTTCTTTTTTTGTTCGACCGACCACCTTTTCCCCGCGATATTTTCTCCGGCAAGATGCACTACCGCATCCGCACGTTCAAGGGCTTCTTGTGGCAGAGTGCCGTTGGGTACATCCCACTGATACGCATTATCTGAATTACCTGCTCTCCGCGACAGCGTCAGTACTGTGTGTCCAGCAATTTCTAGGAGGGCTGAGAGGTTGCGACCCACAAGACCGCTTGCCCCAGTGATGAGAATTGTTTTGGGTTTTTCGATAGTAAGCGCACTATGGTGTTTGAGGTCATGCAGAGTTCGTACATGACGGAAGTTAAAAGTTCGCCTGAGCTTTCGTTCTACCATTCGTCTTGCAATGAGAGTCGAAAACGGAGCGAAAGGAAGAGCATAATCTATGGAGTCATGCAGTTCGCTTGATTCTGGTGTTAAGGCAGTGAAAATGTGTTGGTGTTTCCATCGAGCAAATGGCCCAGTTTTTTGTTCATCTGTAAAAGACTGTGGAGGGGTTACCTCGGTATGCTCTGCTAGCCATTTTGTAAAGAGAAAAGGTGCAAGTGGCACGCGTAGGAGCACTTGACTATTCAGGGCAACTCCAGGACTGGTTTTTGAGAGAACAGAGATTGGCTCCCAAGGAGGAATGAGACGAGAGAGCGCTCCAGGAGACATGTGATATGCAAACACTTGCTCTTGTGAAAATGGAAGCACTGAGCGGAAAGAAAATTGCGACATGCTTCTCATCGTAGTGTTTTTTCACGGTGCTGAGAAGAAGATTTATCTGGTTTCTTTTAACGGGACGGTTCTTAGTTATATCCGCCTTCAAACCACGCATCTTGACGCGCCTCTTCATTCGGATCCTCAATCAGGCCACGGAGAACCCAACGACCAAGGCGTGCCTCGATCGCTGATACGTCAGCATTACGGCTATCAGGTACAAGTGGGTCTTCAAAGTCTGGATGAAATCGTAGCATATGCTCAAGAACAGCTCTGTCATGCTCTGATTTGGAGATAATCGCCCATATATTACGTCCTGCTTCTCCGAAGTCGATATCTCCCCATTCGATCATTTTCATGAGGTAGTGACCAGCGGTAAGCAGCTCTTCCGGCGCAGGAGGTCTTTGAAATGCGTATGAACCATCGCTTTGTCGCATCCTGTCTGCAATGGATACGAGGTTAGCAACCAGTTGAGGATGACAATGTTCTGACAGAATCTTCTCTTCAAGTGTTGAATCGAGATATGTCATTCTGATGGGATGAAGTCTCCTCAGCAGCGCCTGATCAAGTGTTCTGTTCATATTCTTTGTAAAAACCACGAGTAAGTTCTGTACGTTTCCATCAATAGGTGGACGCGACTGGCACCAGATCGTGCCGTCTTGTAGCGGCCCAAGAAAAAAGGTGTCCAGGTGAGGGCCAACTTTATCAATCTCGTCAATGAGAAGGAGAACAGGCTGAGTTTTTGATTTTTGGAAAGCTTTTGCTATGACACCCAGCTCAACGAGTTCTTCTCGTTTGGGCGTCCGGGTTCCTGACTTTGATTCAAGCATGGCAATTTGTGATGGCTTTTCAACGAGAAATTCAGTGTCCATGTCAGGGTAACAACTGAGGCACATCATCTCTGCGCCCACAATTTTAGAAAGGCACTTTGCCATAAAGCTTTTTCCACACCCTGACGGGCCTTCAAGAAGAAGGCTACGAACCTTCTTTGTTGGTGTATTGAGAAGCAGTGATATCTGTTGTGCTACGAACGGAAGGCATTGATAGCCTACTTCGCTTAACTTCCTGGTGAGCTCATTCGGAGTGCCAGCCGTGTGCCAGCCAATACCCTCAGGACGATAGGCATTTTTTCTGAGTTCCGAAGTTGGATCATCAACGATGCCATCAAGCACAAAGCGTCCCAATCGTGCGAAGATTTGATACTGGGTTGCATTTCGATTGTCGGGGACGAGCGGATCTTGGAAGTCCGGGTGAAGTCGGAGAAGGTTTTCAAACGATTCTCGATCTTTCTCTGACTTAGCAAGCATGTACCAAATATTTTTACCGATGAAAGCGTAGTCTGTAATATGCCACTGAAGCAGTTGAGTGATATACTTTCCTGTTTTCAGAAGTTCTTCGGGTGCGGGAGCCCTTTCAATTGGGTATGCCTCATCTGGATAGCGCATTATTCGAGCCACATGAATCAGGTTCTCAACGAGAATTGAGGCGCAGTGCTTTGAGAGCACTTTTTCCTCCAATTCGGGCTTCATATAATCCATTTTTATTGGCTGAACCCGTCGTAGTAGCGCATCGTTTAAGGGGCGTTCCATATTCTTGGTGAACATGATTAAAAGGTTGTCTCTATCGGCTTCAATTGCCGGACGAGACGCTGGTCGTACGACTCCATCTTGGATAGGGCCGAGGAAGAAAGTATCAATTGCCCAATCAGCTTTATCGATTTCATCAACGAGAAGAATTACTGGCTTTTCTTTGGACTTGAGGAAGGCTTGTGAGATCGGCCCAAGTGGCACAAGGTCATCTTTCGGCACCTCATGTCCTGTCATGGCTTGAGCAACAGCAGCATCTGAGGTTTTTTCGATCAGGTGGTCCATTTGCATGCCCTTATAGCATTGGACTACGATCAGTTCTGCTCCAGTAATTTTTGCGAGTGATTTTGCGAGAAAACTTTTTCCGCATCCAGACGGCCCTTCCATCATGACCGATGAGATGCTGTTGAGTTCGGTTTTTAAGAGCAGGGCCACTTGGCTTGCAATAAACGGCTGACAGATATAGCCGACCGTTTCTAGTTTTTTTAGGATTTCTTCCGGGTTTCCGATATGCCGAAAGCCCACCTTATCCGGGATGTATTCGTGTTCTTCCTGAGTGGCTCGCAATCCGAGTGCGGCTCCATCTATCGCTTTTCGCTCAGTGGTCGTATCGAGATAGTTCTGAAGTGCTTCAGAGAGAGCGTCAAGTTCGCTCGAACCTTCTTGGATGAGTCCTTCGAAAGAAAGATGGTTATCGTCAATATCGCTCACATCATTCTCTGGCAGACCAAGCCCGCCAAGTCCTTCCGTTTTCGGCAGAATCGGTGTCAGGGTTTGCTCTCTCTCTGGTTCGGTATCAATTTCGATTTGAAAAGGGGAGTCGAGTCGAAGGTCGTATGAAGTTGGTGAGATGAAATCTGAAACTTCTGTGTGCTCAAAAGGCTCCTCAGTGAAGTCTTCCTCCAGTTCTTGGTTTCGGTGAAGGACGTGTAGGTGATTTTTCTGAGCTGAAGATGAATCCGTGTCTGAGTTTTGTAATAGCTCATCACTCAAGGAGAGTTCGATTGGGTCTGTATCAAGTGCGAGACCGCCAGCACTGTGAGTGTCGTTTGGCTCTGTATGAGGAGTAGTCTTAGCGAGTTCAGTTGAGGAGGCCTGAAACCTTCTCCTTTCATCATTTCGACTCCCAACTCTTTGTTTCTTGTGAGTCGTTTGACCTCTGGATGTGTCAGTTTTTCTCTTCTTTGGCAGCATAACCACTTAAAACCTCTCTAAACCCACTCTGAAGTCCCCTTGATATCGCTCTTTTAGGGACAGAAAAACAAGTAATTCTCATATGATATCCTATTATCAGACCCCTTCAGGAGGTGATCTGGCACAGAATCTCTCAATACGGTTATGGGGGGTTTTGTGAGGAATGATTCTTAAAAATTAATTATTTTTATCAGAGGGTTAGAAGGGGTCTTTCGACCCTCTCTCCAGTAGTAAGAGAGTCTTTGGGGTGCGAGCTCCTCGGTATCAGACGTAAGTTGCCGCTTATCGCGTTTCTTAGCAGATTTGGACTCGACCGTTCACGGTACAGGTTCTTGCAACTTGTTCGGTGAAGTACGAGATGATGATATCTGCTCCAGCTCGTTTCATCGAGAGGAGTGACTCGAGCATAACTCGTTTTTCGTCTATCCATCCATTGGCAGCGGCTGCTTTGATCATCGCATACTCACCGCTCACGTTATAAGCGGCTGTTGGAACTCGAAACTCTTCTTTTACCCGCTGGATAATATCGAGGTACATGAGTGCTGGCTTGACCATTACGATATCTGCCCCTTCTTCTAAGTCAGCAAGCACTTCTCGCATAGCTTCGTCTGTGTTTGCGGGATCCATTTGGTATGACCTGCGATCTCCTTCAGATGGAGCGCAGTCAGCCGCTTCTCGAAACGGTCCATAACATGCAGAGGCATACTTCGCTGCATAGCTCATGATGGGAATATTTTGAAATCTATGTTCATCAAGATGGGATCTGAGGCAACCAATCATGCCATCCATCATACCACTTGGGGCGATCATATCAGCTCCGGCTTCAGCATGAGAGATAGCCTGTCGAGCAAGTATTTCAAGGGTTGCATCGTTATCGACATCTCCATCTTTCAAGATCCCGCAATGCCCATGAGAGGTGTATTCACAGTAACAGAGGTCAGTGATTACGAGCATATTTGGAAGTTCACGTTTGAAGGCGTGAATGGTCTCTTGGATAATCCCATCGGATTGCCAAGCCGCACTCCCGGTTTCGTCTTTGAATTCAGGGAGTCCAAATAGAAGCACTGAGGTGATGCCAAGGTCTGAGAGTTGGCGACCGTACTCTATTGATTTGTCGATACTTCGTTGTGCTTGTCCAGGAAGAGAGCTGATGGCTTTCTCTATTCCTGAGCCTGGGACGATAAAGAGCGGCTGAATAAGATTAGAGAGGGAGAGTTCTGTCTCTCGAACTAGCGTCCTGACAGTCTCTGATGAACGAAGTCGACGGAATCGAAAATGCGGAAACTGACTCATCTGTTGTGTGTCCTGAATGGTGTTTTATGCGCTTATTGTTATGTCTTTTTCGCTCCTGAATAGCAATAGCTATCTGTCCTCGGGGAGTAACATGAATAGGTGTAATCATCTTCTTCCATCATGCGAAAGCAGTAGAGAATGAGTCTGATAAGAAAGTAAAAACTGTTAGGATTCCGATTTCCTTTAGGATAGACTCAAAAGCAAGGGGGAGTTAGAAAATGCGCCAATCACGGTTATTGGTCCGCACTTCGAGACAGGTGCCTAGAGATGCCCATACAAAATCGCATCAGTTTCTGTTAAGAGCTGGTTATCTTAAACAGATCTCAGCTGGCACCTACTCCTATCTTCCTTTGCTCCACAGAACTCTGATGAAGATTAGTGAAATTGTGCGACAAGAGATGAATGCAGCTGGAGCACAGGAGTTGTTGATGGCTGCTCTTCAGCCGAAAGAGCTTTGGCAGGAGTCAGAGCGATGGGAGCGGTACACGGTTCTCGACGGGATAATGTTTTCGTTTGAGGACCGTCGCGGCGCTACTGTTTGTCTTGGGCCAACGCATGAGGAGGTTATTACCGATATCGTTCGTCGCGAAGTGGATTCGTATAAAGATTTACCTCTTACTCTGTACCAGATTCAGACAAAGTTTCGTGATGAGATTCGTCCGCGCTTTGGTCTTATGCGGGCGCGTGAATTCATAATGAAGGATGCGTATAGTTTTGATGCGGATCGGGAGGGATTGGAGCATTCATTTCATCTCATGGATCAGGCGTACCATAAAATTTGCAAACGGATGGGATTTGCCTATCGATCGGTAGAGGCTGATTCAGGAGCGATAGGAGGGGCTGTAAGCCGCGAATTCATGGCCTTAGCTGATTCTGGTGAAGATACCATAATGTTTTGTAACGCATGTGATTATGCAGCAAATCTTGAGCGAGCAGAGTCCCGATTGCAAGAGTATGAGCAAGACGCTGAGGTGCTTCCGATGAAGGAGGTCTTGGGCGAAAATCTGATAGGCGTTGAACCACTTGCTGCGCATCTCGGTATTCCGATTTGGAAGACCACGAAAACGCTACTTTTCAATGCGGATGATAGCGTTGTTGCAGTAATGGTGCGAGGAGATAGTGACGTTAATGGGTTAAAGGTAGCAAATTATCTTGGTTGTAAAATCTTGCGGTTGTGCTCGCCTGAGCAGATAAAAGAGCTCACGAATGCTGAGGTCGGCTATGCGGGGCCGATTGGTCTACCTGATCATGTAAAGATAGTTTCAGATAATTTTGTTGATAGAAGAGTCAATTTTGAATGTGGTGCGAATCAGACTCACTATCACAATATCGATGTGAATTTTGGAAGAGACCTTGAGAGACCAGAGTTTGGCGACTTTAAGTTGGCAAAGTGTGGGGATGGGTGTCCTCGCTGCGAGCATGGTGTGTTAGCTGAGACTCGCGGGATTGAGGTCGGCCACATTTTTCAACTTGGAACACAGTACTCTTCTCAGATGGGGGCCAACTTTCGAACGAAAGACGGAGAAAGTCGCCCATTGGTGATGGGGTGTTATGGGATCGGGATTACTCGTATAGCAGCAGCGGTTGTTGAAAGTAGTCACGATGAAAAGGGGATTATCTGGCCGCTACATATTGCGCCGTATCAAGTCCATCTCATAGGGCTTAATTTTGAAAAGGCAGCAATTCGAGAAGAGGCGGAGCGGCTGTATGATGAGCTACGTTTGCGTGGGGTAGAGACGCTTTATGATGACCGTGAGCTGAGGGCGGGGGAGAAGTTTTCTGATGCTGATCTTATAGGGATTCCTTTGCGAGTCACGGTAAGCGAACGGTCGCTAAAAAATGGTGGGGTAGAGGTAAAGCAAAGGAGCGGGCAGGAAAGTACGATAGTTGCCTCTCACCTGATTCACGAGCATATTCAGAGTTTTCTTGCTGCGGCAGAGGAAGGGATCTCTCGTTCGTAGTGGATTTCCCATGACATGGTGTTAATCGGAGGAGGCCGTCCCATCGGTTCGTCATCCAATGAAAAAAAGATGGTGGTACTTGAGAGAGGGGCACCTGATTACAGGGGCAGATTACCCATGATATTGTATCAATTGAAGTTTGCGGAATCTTGCTTACTATCAGGGTAGCAGCATGTTGCCTCTACTTCATCATTGAGTTGATTTTTCAAAAAGTGGTTCCAGAGATGCCTATCTATACCTTTAAACATATGAATGCTGAACTCGCCAGGCTTAAATGTATTGGGTTTTATAGAGAGGCGCTGTGTTGAACGCCCCTCCGCCTGCACGTTGTGTCCGTTTCCATCTCCTTGCCTACCAGTTTCGAGAAGGTTTAATGACACTTTTCCATCACCGGCATTATGTCCAGAGTTTACCTTCCAATTATGTCCCCAAGCCATTTCAATTGTCCCGTTATTAGGATCAAATATTCCCGTCTTTCGGATACTCAGGCTACAGTCATAGCCTTTTGCTAGGTCAGATAGTAACTGCTTTTTCCAGCGGTTAATATCTTTGGGACCTTTAAGAAGCGAGGTCTCGCACGTAATCTTTTCTCCGGCTATCGCTGAATAGACCGTTGAGTATTCCTCCGTAGAGACCCCCCACTGAGATGGATTGGATGTTGCATTTTTTATTTTCTTGAGAAACTCTTTTTCGAAGTTTCCTTTGCTGTCAGTAGCATCTTTTTTATTCCCAAGTTTTAGCGTGTTCCAAACCGAATTTGCTGCACCGATGATTACACAAATTCCACTTAAGTTTGGATCGCCATTTAGTGGGGAAGAATAGTTGGTAAGTAGTCCTGGTTCATAGATCTGGCCTCCAGCAGTATCGAGTCGTAAAATGTTCTCGAGAGCTCCTAGAGCTGTAAAGAGACCTGAGTTCCCTGAGTCACTTACCTCGACTCCCCAAACGGACTCTGGCGCTCGTGTGATGATATCCATTAGGGCTTCTCTTATTTTGTCCGCTTTTGAATCCCGTGGAGTAACCGCCTGCAGTAATTGTATGAACGACGCATTATCAAGTTCGATCACGTTTGTCTCTGCCTTTGCTTGAGAGGAGAATGGGTAGAGGGCAAAAATGAGAATCCCGACTAGGATACTCTTGATAACAGTAGCCGTCGGGGATCGAAGAGAATAGAGGGTGTTGTAGTTCATATAGCAGCTATGTTTCTGAAAATAGGTTCTATGTCTCTCTTAGAAATAACGGCGGGCTGCTCCAGATTCTTTACGTTTAGCAGGACTCCTATTGTAACGAGGTCTCGCCTACTATGAGATATTGAAGATATGTTCTGATAAATACTAGTTGTTTCAATGTCTTGCTAAGTAATCTTCGCTAGTTTCCTCAATTCTAGCGCTCTGTGTCGAAATTCATTAAGTCATCTCGTCTTCCCGAGTGCTTTCTTATGGCAAAGAAATCGTAAAGTCATAAACAGGACAAGCGGCCCCCAGATGGTGGAAATAACCAGAAGAGTCGGCGTATAGCCGATCGTAAGCTCAGTAATTGAAAAAGGAATGAGAATGGCACTCGAGCAAGGATACCTCCTATGAGCTTTGTATTCTTAGCAGTAGGCATGAGCCACATCTCAGCTAGTACCGTGTGGGTGGTAATGAGGCGGTAAAGAGATGGGTCTTTGGTTCGTAGCGGATTTCCCATGACAGAGTGTTAATCGGAGGAGGTCGTCTCATCGGTTCGTCATCCAATGAAAAAAAGATGGTGGTACGTGAGAGAGGGGGATGCATAATATGTATCGTTGTCTTACTAGGATTATAGAGGATGCAGTATCGCCCAGAGATAGATGGACTAAGAGCTCTCGCTGTTGTTCCAGTGATTTTATTCCATGCTGGCGTGAGCGGTTTTAGTGGAGGGTTTGTCGGCGTCGATGTGTTCTTCGTTATTAGTGGATTCTTGATCACAGGCATCCTTATAGATGATCTTGAGCGTGGGAAATTTAGCCTCGCTTATTTTTATGAGCGGCGCATAAGACGAATATTGCCAGCTTTATTTGCTGTGATGATTGTATGCATGCCCCTCGCATGGCTTTGGTTGTTGCCGGATCAATTACTCGAGTTCTCAGAGAGCGTGATAGCCACAGTTTTTTTCGTTTCAAATATATTTTTCTGGAGCAAGAGCGGTTACTTTGAAACAGCAGCTGAAGAAAAGCCCCTACTACATACATGGAGCCTGGCAGTTGAAGAGCAGTTTTATATTTTTTTTCCAATCCTCCTTCTGTATCTATGGAAATATCGAAAATCTTTACTCGTTCATATCTGTGTCTTTTTAGGGATAATGAGTTTTGTTCTGTGTGAAATTGGCTGGAGGGAAGCTGCATCTGCAAATTTCTACCTGGCTCCAGCACGAGGATGGGAGTTGCTGAGCGGAGCTATCGCCGCACTTATTACAAGGAAAAAACAAACTTTCGCTAATAACACGCTGTCCTCGTTCGGGCTTATAGCGGTGGTATGTTCGGTTTTTTTCTATGATCGCGGCACCCCGTTTCCAAGCTACTATTCTCTTCTCCCAGTTTTAGGAACAGTGCTCGTTCTCCTCTATGGAAGTACAGGAACCTTGGTGGCCACCGTGTTGAGCCGAAAGCCATTTGTCATGATTGGGCTAATAAGTTACTCGGCCTATTTATGGCATCAGCCATTATTTGCGTTTCAGCGAGTCAGAAGTCTTCATGCTCCTGACGAGATAACCCTGCTTGGCTTATCCTTTCTCTCTCTCGTGCTTGCATACCTGAGCTGGAGATTCATAGAAGCGCCATTTCGAAAACATGGATTCATGTCACGAGAAAAAGTGTTTACGGCTCTGTCTTTCCCCGCAGTTATATTACTCGTCGGTGGCTTCGTAGGCTCTATCTATGGTTCATCACCAGGGTTGTATTTTGACTGGAAGGATACAAGCGAGTGTGTTGTAAGAAATGGATTTGATGACGATGCGCATCCTAAAAAAATTTCTGAGAAATGTTTTCAGGAAAATGGAAGGAACTTTATTCTCGTCGGGGACTCGCATGCAGAAAGTGTGAGTAAAAAACTAAGAGAGGTTATAGAGAATCACAACGGAGGCCTGATTACTCTCTTGAGAGATGCATGTCTTCCTATCCCTGACACGTCACGCAAGCCTTTTCAAAGAGCATGCGTAAAAGACAAGAACGACTACTGGGAGTTTTTGAGCCGCACCTCAGCAACAGTTATTTTTGCTGCGCGGTGGAGACTTAATCTTTTTGGAAAGCGTTTTAACAATGGCGAGGGTGGGGTCGAAACTGGAGTCAGTGGCCAAAACTACATAATAAGTGATGAAAATACTACTTTAGTAAATCATTTGATTGAACAGATACGAAAACTCTCCAAAAAGAAAGAGGTAGTCGTTTTTTCTCAAATACCTGAGGCTGGCTGGCATGTGCCCCATCGGCTGCAGAGATTGGAGAACTCTGGCCAAATTAATCTCCTTCCGATTACGACTTCATATGAAGTATATCAGAACGAGAATAAACAGATTCTTTCGATGTTAGAACAATTAGAATCACTAGAGAGAGTTTCGGTTTTTAGGCCCGAGGCACTTGTTTGTGATACGTCCGTGAAAGGTCGATGCCTGAATACAAGCGACGGCGTGTCTTTATATCTCGATGATGACCATCCAAGTCCAGCCTATGCAGAACTTATAGCGAGAGCGTTTGAGCAACATTACCTTCAGGAGTGAGAAGCTCTTCACCAATTGACAGAGACGTGTATCGTCAAAGAGGATATATATGAGTGGGACGTGCAGTGCTAAATAGCATGGGAATACCTATAAGAGAGATAAGCTCTCACTATTGATATGAGCCCGAACGAAGAAGAACTTCAAGTGCCTTCTTCGCTTTCGAAGATGGTGATTTTTTCAGTCGTTCCTCTAGAGATTCTTTTGGGTACAGGCACGAGAAAAGCTCTCTAATGCCTCTGATATACCGGGGAGGAGAGTCTTTCAGTCGCGAGCAAAGATACTGAGCGAGCGCCTCGTCCGCATCCTGATTGCTTATCGTATCTGCAATCTCATCCACGATGAGAGAAGTATCCGAACCAAATAATTGAAGTTTTAAACTCGTTGAGAGTTCCAGAGGTATTCCGCTATCGAGTAATTGGGGCATGAGAAAACCGCCAGTTTGCAAGAAGAATCTCCGTCTTACCTGGATGTACATTTCATTAATCCAGTTTAGGTCGCCTGGAAGTAAAGGATTTGGAGAAGCTGGATTTAACGGATCTCTAAAGATTTCTTGCAGCCTTTTCGTCCTAACGCTTACCTCGTTCTCGGCTAGCGCCTCCTCCACGAACTTGGCAACTTTGTCTGGATAGTATCCAAGGAAGTAGAGGACTGATTCAGCTCGCTCATCTTCAGCACCGCTCATTCCCATAATGGCAGTTTTTATCGATTCGTTTTGGTTTTCCAAAAGAAAGACTTCTTCAACGGTTCGGCACTGATATCCTAACTCCAAAAATATCATCCTTAACTTTTTCGAGTCATTTTCTGAAAGCCCAATCTCAATCTCGTCGATGATTGCGGAATCAATCCCTTCGAGTCTATATATCAGTTTGCCAAACCACTCTTCTGTAATGAATCCGCCAGATACAAGTGAAAGGAGATGTCTCCTGAGGCTTCCATATCTCTGGCTGTAAGCATGTTCTAGGAAGCGAAGCGCTGGATACGGGAGCTCCATAATGCATCTGGCAGGTTCCGTTGAAGCACCTTCTTGCTTCAGATTTATGGCTCGTAATTCTTCCCGGATTTGAATCGCTTCGACCGAGAGCAGCTGTATGAGTGCCTCCTGAATCAGAGCAACATTCGTTCCTGCAATGGTAAGCTTCTCGAGAAGAACAGTAAGCAGTGAACGTTTTGCCCCGTGAGAAAAGGATTCGTCGATAACCTCAATTTCTTGATTTGAAAGCCCAATCCAATATTTTTCAAGCGCATCCTCCATGTTTTCAACCATGGCAGCAGTGACCACCTGAACATCAGTCCCATTAAAAAGAGCAAGGGCTTTTTTCTTGTCTTTCGAGGAAAAAACGGGAAGTAAGCGCCTTAGCGATTGTTCTGTTGTGAGTTCAAACTCAGCCTCGAGCATATAGAGCTTTGATGGAGCAATCTGCTTGAGACGTTCTCTCAGTTCATCAAAGGTCTCTATTTTTTCTTGTTGCAAAAATACAGCGGTTTGATGAAGGCGTTCCTCAAAAGGAGTAGTCGTAAGAGCACTTCCCGCCGGGTGCTTTTCCGCGGGCAGGAAAATTGAGAGGAGATCGACATGAAACTGAGCACGGAGTAGTCCGGATGCTTGAGCTTTTATGAGACGCTCTTGAAATGTATCCCCAGATAAGTAGGGAGTGAGATCTTCTTCGAGGGAGACACCGTAGCGAGTAGCGTACGCCTTGCGTACACGAGCCATTTCTCCTGGAGTGTATCCATAAATATGTGATAGAGCACAGCGGGAGCTTTCAGAGTTGCTAATGGCATCTCTTAATCTTTCAGCTGTTCGTGCTGGAGAATCTGCTCGTCCCCGAGGATAGAGCCTTAGGGAAAGCGACAAGTCACTTGCTTCACGTATCATTGCGTCCAGACGCTCTAGAAGAAAAGGAGAAAGGAGCCCAACCTCAGCGAGAATCTCCTGAAAGCCCTCGAGTTCGTAGTCAAAAGCAGTTGATGATTCATGAAATAGTCTTCTTCTCCAGAAGAATGATGTATATTCAGGTGTAATGGTAGGTAAGTTTTCGCTAATACGCGGTGGTAGCGGAGTAGGCTTAGGGGGCGATTGTTGATACTCGGTGAAGAGTTTGATGATTCGAGCAGCAGAGTCTTTCAGATTTTCACCCTCAAGCAGTCCCAGTAGCTCGTTGTGAAGTTGTAGCGGGAATGCACGCGTTATATGCTCTAGGAGATCTGGTTCTTTCTCTGACTTCACGACGTCATTGTAGGCTGTTTCAATTCGTTTAATTTCATACGGAGCTCTTCCTCTTAGTAGATAGCGAAGCGCTTCAAGCTTGAATTGGTTGACGACCTTCTTTTCTTTTTTATTCTCTGTATCCTGTTTCTTCGGTTCGTGTTCTTCGTCTGATTCAATACTGATTTCTGGGAGATTCTCTTTTAACACGTTTGCAAGGAGAAGAGCTGGATAGTCTGCAAATGCAACGCGAAGCTCCCGAATCTGGTGATTTGTAAGATCGAGAAGAATGCGCTCAATTTCCCCTTTGCTCCCCGAATCCGCACTAAAAAATAGTTCCCAGATCTCTTTGGTTAGCTCGGTAATGTTTGCTCCAGCAAGGACTTTCTCGAGTCGTGTGCGAGTGGACTCCCCGGTTCTTTTCACTATTTGATCGATAAGCTCAATACTTTCTCCACGCTCCAGGAGTTCCGCAGAGTATTGCTTCTTAAATGCACTGACTAACTCTTCGAGAAATATACGCTGTTCTTCGCACGTATACTCTTCCAGATAATTATCAAATGCCTTGAGGTACGTGTTGATATTCCTATCCCAAGCATTGGCAGCAAGATGGTACAGCTTTTCCGCAAGTTGGTTGGCATTGATCTTCAACGAAGACTTGAACTCTGGATCGCTTAAGCCCCCAGTATCCGAACCCTGGACGAGAGCAAGCGGCTCCTCGGCAAGACGCTCTAGCGGGCTTCCCTCGCGACGGATAATCTCAGGCCGATAGAATCGCTCGAAGGCTTGACCAAACTTTTCTTTATGGGCGTGTAAGAGCCGTTGTGCAATCGAGCGATATGAATTCGTGGAATCTTCTTCTTGTGTCATTTCTCTTTCTTTATGACGCGCATTACTCTCCATGATACCGAAGAAATGCTCTCCATCCAACTATAAGAATTTTCAGTGCTTTTTAGTGAGAATACTGCAACACGAGCAGGCTGCTGATGGTAGTATTGCCTAGGCGAATTCTGTGCCTGCTCCTGCTTTAAAGGAGGGATAAAGGAATTCATATTGAAAATAGTCTTTCACGAGGGTGTTACCTACTCGTTGATTCAAGATGAGTCTTCCACCAATGGATTGAGCCTGTGCCTGAGAAATGTATTGAGCGGGAGGAATGCCGAACTTCTGAGAGTAAAAACTGAAAACTTCTTCAGCAAGTGTCGGGCAGTCATCACTAAGATTAAACGCCGAGGGCAAGGGCTTTGCAACCTGTAGAGCTTTCTGAAGAATAGCAGCGATGTCATCAACATGAATTCTATTGGTATACCGCATGTCATTCTCAATCAGTCGATAGGTACCATTTTTCATACTCAGCCCAACCCCACGTCCTAGACCGTAGATGCCAGAAAGTCGAAAGGTTGTAGTTCTGGCTTGGCAAAACCCAAAGTAAAGATCTTCAACCGCAACTCGCGCTTGAGCACTCGGATAGAAAGGGGTGCGCTCAGTATCTTCATCTACGACGCTTCCATCCTGCTTTCCATAGACGCCAGTTGTGCTGAGATAGAAAATTTGTTTTACAGAATTTGGAAGCAAATCGAGCAGGTTTTTTACTCCGAGCGTAGGATTCGGTAAGGGGAGTGGAGGGATACTATCGATTACGGTTTGGATGTTCGGATACTTCCGAAAAATTGCTTGAATTGATGCCGTATCGTCCAATTGAACTCGTTCACTATGAATCCCTGCCTTTGTCCATGATTGAACCTTTGCTCCATCTCGTGTGGTAATTACAAATGAATGGGGCTCGAGGAGACGAGAAAGAGCGGAAAGCGCATACCCCCCACCTAAAAGGAGGGTCGAGACGGATTCAGTATCTGGTGCAGCCGATTGGTGCTTCATATATCATACTTTTGTTTGGGCTACCAAAGCAGCCCTCTGTGTGCCTGATTGTACGTCATAAAACGGTCTTCAACACCTAGTTTCCGTGAAAAATTTTATCCTTTTCGGTTCTGTGACCGAACGCCATCTACTCTTCAAAACCGAACGTGTGAGATTCTGAATCGTAACGGGCAGATAAGCGGTTTTCAATTATTGTGGAGGAGCCCCATGTCTGAAGAAAAAGCGAATGGATTTCAATACCAGGAGACGCTTCAACAGCTTATTGATGGGCTTCATCGAGAGGGGCGGTACCGCGTATTCGCAAATTTGAAACGGAAAGTAGGGACCTTCCCAGAGGTAACCTTTCAGGGAGAGGAAGACTCCCGCCAGGTAGTAGTATGGTGCAGTAACGACTATCTCGGTATGGGTCATCATTCAAACGTGCTGCAAGCAATGCACGAATCTCTAGACTCTTCGGGCGCTGGCTCTGGTGGAACACGAAATATCGCTGGAAATCACGAAACGATTGTCGAATTGGAAGCAGAGCTCGCTTCACTTCATGATAAAGAAGCAGCTTTAGCATTTTCCTCAGGGTATGTTGCGAATGTCACTGCGCTCTCAACACTTGCGCGCAGCCTCCCTGGGTGCGTAGTGTTTTCAGACTCCGAGAATCACGCTTCGATGATCCAGGGGATTCGAGGCAGCAAGGCGGAAAAGTATATTTTTGAGCACAATGATCTTGCACATCTTGAACGGTTACTGAAAAGCGTGTCCCCAGAACGTCCGAAAATTATTGCCTTCGAATCTGTCTACTCAATGAGTGGAGATTTTGGGCCGATTGAAGCGATTTGTGATTTAGCAAACGAGTATAATGCGCTTACATACCTGGATGAGACTCATGGAGTAGGGTTATATGGTCACAAAGGCGGTGGCTATGCTCAGGCATGCGGACTGACAGACCGTGTGGATGTTATCCAGGGCGGTCTCGGGAAGGGATACGGAGTTGTTGGGGGATTCGTAACGGGATCAAGCTTGCTCATCGATGTTATCCGAAGCTTTGGAACAGGTTTTATCTTTACCACTTCTCTGCCTCCCGTCATCGCAGCAGGCGCACTGGCTTCTATTCGACATCTTCAGGAAAGTTCAGAGGAACGTGACCTCCACCAAAGAAACGCAAGAGAGCTAAAGCATATGCTTGCGGAGGTAGGTTTGCCGATTCTTCAGACAGAAAGCCATATTATTCCTCTTATGGTTCGGAACTCAGGCACGTGTAAGGCCGTTACCGATTACCTTCTTGAGCATGAGGATATATACATCCAACCGATTAATTATCCGACAGTACCAGCAGGTACCGAGCGTCTTCGAATCACACCAACTCCGCTTCACACAAAAGCGCACATGGAATCTCTTCGAGAAGCGCTGTTGCGTGCATGGAGCGAATTCGGGCTTCCCCTGAATCCGCTCGATGAGCCGAATACCCTGCAAGATGGAAAGATTGTCTCGGGGCAACATGTCATCTCCTAGTCGAGGCATCTCTGTGAGCAATAATCAAATAGCACGTACAGAAGCTGTGTTGCCACTGGCTGAAAGAGCAGTTCTTGTGACGCGACCAGAGCATCAAGCCGAGGATTTTGAGCAGCGAATTACTCAGGTGGGGGGTGTTCCAATCACTATACCTGCCATTTGTCTGTCTCCTTTTAAGAAAGAACACCCTCATGGAAAGGCACTCTTGAAGAGTCTCCAGGAAATTGAAGGCTTTGATTGGATTATTTTTACAAGTGTGAACGGAGTCGATGCCGTGATGGCCGCCTGTACCGAAACGGAGACAGTAGAGAAGATAAGACACCAAGTGGGAATCATTGCAATCGGTCCAGCAACCGCTGCTCGATTACAGGCGCATGGTATATCTCCACAACTCGTTCCCGATGAGTTCATCTCTGATGCAATTCCGAGTGCTCTAGACGAAATAGCCGGTAAGCGCTTTCTCCTCCCTAGAGCAGATATTGCTCGTAAGTGGCTGCCAGAAGAGTTGAAGAGACGGGGTGGTGCCGTTACGGAAGTGCCAACCTATGGAGTGATTCCGAATGAGGATCCCGCGATGGTGGAGAAGTTGAAATCGATCTCTAAGCCTGATTTCATTACGGTGACGAGCTCGTCAACGGTCTGTGGATTGCACGGATTGTTAGAGAAAGCAGGTTGCCTCTCCTGGTTGCAGGAGGTGCCAGTAGTTAGTATCGGGCCAATCACGAGTAAGACCGCGAAAGAGTTTGGGGCTCGCACTGTTATTTCCGCCAGTCGCTATACTACTGATGGGATAATTGATGCGATGATTGAATACGAAGCAATGAAATGTCGAGAAGAGACTCACGGAGAGAGTAATGAATGATACTTTTTTACAAGCATGTCGTCGTCAGCCTACCGAATACACTCCTGTATGGCTGATGAGGCAAGCTGGGCGATATCAAGCGAGCTACCGAAAGATACGGGCGAAGTACTCAATGCTTGAGTTGTGTCAAGAACCTGAAGAGGTCACTCGGGTCACGCTCCTTCCAGTTGAACAGTTTGGAGTTGACTCGGCGATTCTCTTTTCCGATATAACTATCCCGTTCCTTGGGATGAGTGTTGATTTTGATATTGTTCCAGGGGTTGGCCCAGTGATCGAAGAACCAATCCGTAATCCTGAAGATGTGAACCGTCTTACAGAGTTTTCAGTGGACGAGCGGCTTCCTTTTATCACTCAAGCAATTACGCTGCTCAAGAAAGAACTCAAGATTCCCTTGATAGGGTTTGCAGGAGCTCCGTTCACACTGGCTGCTTACCTGATTGAAGGAAAGCCTTCTAAGGACTTTAAGCATGTTCGGCAGTTTATGTATCAATTTCCAGAAGCATGGCAACAGCTCATGGATCACTTAGTGAAGGTAACCGTTGACTATCTCGGTTTACAGGCTCGTGCCGGAGCGGATGCGCTACAGCTTTTTGATAGCTGGGTGGGGGCGCTCCATCCAGTCGCTTATGAGCAATACCTTCTTCCGCAGATGAAGACACTTTTTGAAGAAGTAGGGAAGAATGGGGTGCCGTTAATTCATTTCGGCACAGGAACCGCTTCTCTTCTGCCTCTCATGCAGAGAGCAGGGGGGGATGTGATCGGTATTGATTGGAGAACTCCTCTGGCGGAGAGCTGGGAGCGGCTAGAATATCGATGTGCGGTTCAAGGCAATCTTGATCCTGCAATACTCTTTTGTGATCAAGCGCGCATTCGTAAAGAGGTTGATCGCATTCTTGCCGAAGTAGCAAATCGACCAGGACATATCTTTAATCTCGGACACGGAGTCTTGCCCGGAACACCTGAGAAGAATGTCGAGTTTCTTGTTGACTATGTGCATGAGAAGAGTGCCCGATGACGCATAAAATCGGAATTGTTGGCGGGGGTGTCTCTGGCCTCTCCCTGGCCTATTTTCTGGAAAGGGGAGATGTTGAAGCCGATATCTCCCTCCTCGAAGCTGCCGACTCACTTGGAGGTAAAGTTCAGACCGATCTCGGTCCCAATGGGGAGGTGATAGAGAGAGGGGCTGATTCGTTGCTGCTGAGAGCGGGTTCCCCGTTAGAAGCCTTGTTGGAAGAAACCGGGCTATCGAGTCAAATCATTTCACCACTACAGAAAACCTTCTCCATTCAAAGAGCAGGAGTCCTTCATCGGGTTCCTCTAGGAATGCTTCAAGGGATGCCTAAAAACTTGATGGCTCTCTGGCGATGCTCTCTATTTTCGCTGTACGGAAAGTGTATGGCAACGGTGAGAGGGTTGTACGACCTGATTTTCTCGCCATCCCTTAATGGAGATCCCTCGATTGCAACGACTCTTCGAAGCAGATACGGCAAAGAAGTCTCGAAGTATTTCTTCGAGACGGTTTTTGGTGGAATCCACAGCGGAAATGCTGATGAGTTAAGTTTTTGTGCTTTGTATCCAGACATGGCGAATAGAAGCAAGTCGAAGGGAGGAAAGTATCATCGAGCGCGCTTTATCTCGTTTAAAGATGGAATGGGAATGCTTCCTCAGGCATTACGTCAGAATCTGAAACGGACAAACATACAGACGAATGCGCAGATTCAGAGAGTCCTTCAGACGACCGAAGGACGATATCGAGTTGAATTTTCCAGGGGGGACTCAGCGGAATTTGATCAGCTTGTACTAGCAACTCCGTCGTGGGTTTCTGCAAACCTATTGGAGGAGCTCTCGCCCGTTCTTGCGGAAAAATTAAGTGCTATACAGCATGCGTCGTCAGCCGTAGTGACTATGGTGTTGTCGGAAAAGCACGTGAAGCAAAGTCCGACGGGTAGTGGGTATTTACTTTCTTCAGATGAGGGGGGATATGTAACGGGATGTACCTACTCGTCTGAGAAATGGGATTTTCGACGAGGGAATGATAAAGAAACGCTCCTGGTCCGGATATTCTTCGGAAGAAATGGGGGAGTATCTACCGTTTCTGATGAAGATTTATTAACAGCCGCTCACGAGGAGATTACACACAAGCTCGGCTATGAAGTGGCTCCTCAGTATGAGACGATAGCTCGATGGGACAGGGGCTTGCCTCAATATGCATGTGGCCATGCTGAACGGCTAGAGCAGATTACAGCTGCGCTAGAGCCTTTCCCGCGATTAAGCATCGTCGGAACCTCTTATCGAGGCGTCGGAATACCGGACTGTGTGAAGGAGTCATATCGGGTGGCTCATAGTATTTTAAATAATCTTCGAGGGATGGATCGCTCATGCCAGAGCTCTTCAGACCGAGCGGATAAAGATTTTCTGAGGAAAGTCGAGGAGAAAAAGGACGAGGAGGAGAGATATGGGAAGACAGTTTGCGCCTGATACTGCTGATGGTTGGGCAGTGCTTCATCAGTTTTTTGGTATTGATTGGGTTGGCTTAAAGCGTCTTGCAGAAGAGGCAAGGGAAGAGATTGTAGCCGAGCTCGTGCAGTACTTGGAGCAAAGCCATCTTTATGATTCGGAGCGAGGTCAATCTGCGGCATATCATGTCCTAGGACACAAAGGAGGAATTCTCTTTTTGCATTTTCGCCCAGAGTTTTCTGATTGTGCGCAGGTAGAGCTCGATCTCTCACAGTTGTCTATAGCTGAATACCTGAAAGAACAGGACTCTTATGTTTCGGTTGTGGAACTTGGCATGTACCATACAACAAAAAATATTGTGAGGGCCCTTCGGGAGCAGGGGCTTAAACCTCATACTGAAGAATGGGACAATGCCTACAAAGCGAAGATGGAGCCGCACAAAGAGCACCTTCTTGAGCGTCGATTCACGGAAATCCCTGATACGCGATATATCTGTTTCTATCCGATGGATAAAAGAAGAGGGGAAAAATTCAACTGGTATCACGAAGAGCTGGATCATCGCGCAGAGTTGATGATGGAGCACGGCATGACGGGTCGGCGTTATGCTGGCCGGGTAAGGCAGGTCATTACTGGTTCCATTGGATTTGATGATTGGGAGTGGGGGGTAGATCTCTTCTCTGAATCACCGCAGAATTTTAAAGATTTGGTGTACGAGATGCGTTTTGATGATGCGACTTCTCTTTACGGAGAGTTTGGGAAGTTCTATTTGGGAGTGCGTCTTCCAGCCAATCGGCTTGCTGAATATTTCTCTGGGAAGTTGCCGAAGTAGCTGGGAGCAAGACATATTAGGGTTTGCAACTCACGGTTCGAGATCTTTCGATAACTTATAGAGAGATAGTGAGAAGGGGTGATTCAGGGGATGAGCCTCTCTTCAGAAACTCCACGCTTCTTGCCGTGAACGCAATGTATGTCGCCATCATTGGAGGAATTGATGCGGAGAAGACCTTTGTATCTGGAACAGTGTCACCGACTTCATGAGTAGAAATCTTTTCGTGTTGTTCGAGAGGTATTGAGAGTCTAGAGATATTTTTTACTTCGCTTCCGAGAGCACTCACTACACGAATTACATCTTCCTCGGTACACGATTCAAGCATCACCACACCAAGGGGCTTAGAGCCACCCCACGCAGAAACAAAACGTTCTCCACCAACGAGAGCGATGCATCCTCCTGAGAAAACGGGATACACATGCGTGTTCTGAGGATAGTGAAGGAGCATGGGTCCAGCAGCGGTAGAGGGTTGATGGATTCCAAAAGGCAGGGAATTAAATCCTTTACTCAAAAAGTGCTCTTCTGCAAACGGTCTGGATGCCTCTCTGGCGAGGTGAGTTTCTTGATTAATGGGTTCACCATGAAGGGGGTCTGGATTAGAATTCTCTGGACGAGGTGTGTTTCGATGGTACATAGTGATGGCTCCAATTACTCGCCGTACTAGTACGCTGAAACAAACCTGTTGTCAATCGAGGAAGGGTTAAAGGAGTGATGAAAAAAAATAAGCCGGTTCAGGAGTTTATCAAGGAACTGCATAAGGTTCAGGGAAGGGACGAGTTGCTTGATTTCCTCGAGCAGATTTTGACCCCTCGTGAGCTGGAGGAGATTTCGCACCGCTATCAGATTCTGCGCCTCCTTGAGCAAGGATACACCCAGCGTGATATTGCAGCAAAGCTCGGGGTGGGGATTGCAACCGTTTCTCGAGGAGCTCGAGAGCTAAAAAAGCGAACGGGAATTTAGCCCCTCCCCGTGTACCGTCGTTTTATCTTAGGGCTATTCAGTTCAAGTCTCTTTCCACTCTGTCCGACCTGAATCTTCAGGAGAATTACTTATGGAATGGTGGGGATGGGCGATAGCTGGCTTTATACTTCTTGCTTTCGAGATGGTAGTGCCGGCTGATTTTTTTCTCTTCTTTCTTGGCGTTTCAGCACTTGTTGTGAGCGCTCTCACGGGACTTGAGCTCTTTTCACAGCCTTGGATGTCCTGGTTGACCTTTGCCGTGCTCGCCCTTGGATTTTTAACCGTTGTTCGTCAACGACTTGTAAAAAGGGTTGCTGTAACAAAATCCTTTACCGATATGGATGAGGTCGTCGGCGGGAAAGCAATTGCAAGTGCTGATCTGCCTCCTCAAGCACGAGGGAAAGTGGATATGAGAGGGAGCTCTTGGAGTGCATATAATACCGACTCAGAGGTTATCGCAGCTGGCTCTGAGTGTATTGTAGAGGCCGTTGAGGGGCTTGAATTACGTGTAAGGCGTCTTACTAGAGAATCAGGGAGCGAAGAATAATGGGAGCAACATTTAGCGTAGTGCTCGTCTTTGTCGTATTGGCAATTTTTATTATTTTCAAGATAGCACTGGTTGTTCCTCAGCAGAGCGCATACGTTGTTGAGCGTCTGGGGAAGTTCCATTCAACACTGGGAGCTGGGTTTCATATCCTCATTCCCTTCATTGACGTTGTTCGATACCGACACTCTCTTAAGGAAGTTGCTGCAGATATTCCAGAACAGATCTGTATCACGCGAGATAATGTTCAGGTCGGCATAGATGGCGTAATTTATTTCAAAGTGCTCAATGCGGAGCGAGCTTCATACGGCATTGATAATTTTGTTTTTGCCATATCTCAGCTATGCCAGACGACACTTCGTAGTGAAATTGGACGAATCGATCTCGATAAAACGTTTGAGGAGCGCGCTCAGATAAATACTCAAGTGGTAAGTGAACTTGATAAAGCAACGGAGCCGTGGGGTATTAAGGTGCTTCGGTATGAGATTAGCAACATTACGCCACCTCAAGATGTTATCAATGCAATGGAAAAGCAGATGCGTGCGGAGCGTGAGAAGCGAGCGGTGATTCTCACCTCTGAGGGGGAGAGGGATGCTGCCATCAACAATGCTGAAGGTGAAAAGCAGAAAGTGATTAAAGCCTCAGAAGCAGCGAAGCAACAACAAATTAATGAAGCGGAGGGGGAGGCAGCTGCAATACTATCTGTCGCAGAAGCGACTGCCGAGGGATTAAAGCAAGTTGCAGCAGCAGTTCATGTTCCCGGTGGATTTGAAGCCGTTCAGCTGAGAGTGGCAGAAAACTATCTGTTGCAATTTGGTAAGCTTGCAAAGGCGAATAATACGATGCTGCTTCCAAGTAATGTCTCTGATATAGCTGGCATGGTCGCTACGGCTATGTCAGTAATACAACACCAGCCAGAGACAAAGAAAGATGATTTTCTTTCATCATAATCGCAGACGGCAGACACTCGCTTTTAGCACATTCCTGATTCTATTGGTGTGTACTGGATGTTTCAGATTGCCAGTAGCACAGAGAGAAACTACACCTGATCCATGCGCAGCAATCGTCCTTGCAGTAAAGGAAGCGCGTCAGTTGTTAGGAAGACCAGGCAACGCTCTTCCGCTTTGTCAAAGTCTAACGCGTCATGAGTTTGTACAGATCGGTAGCGAGCTGCTTGCAGCAGAGGTTACAACTGAAGAGCTTGAGATTGAGAGCAGGATCTTTAAGCGAATTGGACTAATACCAAGCGACTATTCTTATGCTGCATGTATCTTTGCAGCCTATACACGAGAGGCATCAGCCTTTTACTCTCCCACGAGAAATACCATTTTTATCCCTAATTGGTTTGATGTGCCGTTTCCCATACTCGTACATGAGGCAGTGCATTTCCTTCAACGGGAACAAGTTGATTTTTCGAATGATGAGCGATTCAGGGGCATTTTCACCGATTCTGCGCTTGCTCTCGGTGCCATGCTTGAAGGCGAAGCGCTGAATGTCGAAGATCGTTACCTCGGGAAGCTCCAAGCAGTATCACGACAAACGGCTCTCCCAGAGAGTTTTCGGTTAAAGCCACAAGCCAATGCGTGCGAGATCCCTCTGAGCATAAAGCGGCTTTTTTATTTCCAGTACGATTATGGAGCGCTTTTCTGGCCACGTATCAATCGTATGTTTCCAGAAATAACAAGAGACGCGATCTTGTCTAATCCACCACTGAGCACCAGCGAGATTATCGATCCGAAAGCTTATGTGCAAAGGGTGAAGAAAAATAAGCAAAATGGAGTTCAAGCGAAAGAGGGGCAAGGTTGTAAGAGCAGAGGAGAAGGGAATAGAGAAATTGGAGAGTATGCATTGCGAAGCCTATTAGAAACGGTTGTAGACCCTCATACGAGTTTTTTAGCTGCTCGTGGCCTACAGAGTGATTGTATAACTCTTGGGCGAGATGCGGACTCCGAATTCATAGTACAAAGCTGGAACCTATCTTTCGATACCGATCATGATGTTCAAGAAGCTTCGAAAGCTCTTCAAGTTCTCTTGTCTGATCATGATGCGACTCTCACTACTGGCAAACATCCTCGTGAATTAGTAATCAACTATTCTAACCTATCGACTGCCCCCTAGAGGTAAGAGAACAGAGCATTACATGGCAATGCGATGAATTTGCAACCTCCAGTATGGAAGGGAAAGAGGATCCTCTTTCTTATAGTAGCTGTTGAGGTGAAATCCAATTCCGGACAATCTCTGTTCGAGGTATTCCATCGTTTCTTCAGCAGCCTCTGCGGTTTTGAAATCTTCGATAAATACCTGTTCAGAGCCATTTCGATCGATGATCCGGAGGTGGGCTTCCTCGGTATTGGGTGAAGTCGGGCTCTGTAATTGCTCCTCAATTTGATAATACAGCGCCGTCACGTTAGAGGAAGCTTTTATTCTTTGAAATACTTCTTCCAGATGTCCTAGCTCCGAGTCTTTTGGATAACTCTTCTGAACGGAGCCTTGTTTCAGCGAAATTTCGGTTATTGACCACCCTTCTTGACTCGATTTGAGATTGAGTCGGTTATAGTCGCTATAGACCGAGATATTCCGTTCTTCTCCGCCTGAAGTCTGGTAGGTGATATCTGATACCCTCAGTTCTTTATGATCGTCTTGGTACTCTGCTCGAGCACAAAATGTGCGTAGAAGTTCTCGAAAGACCACATCAGGAATATCAAACTTCTGAGTGGGAGCGCATTCGTCCGCATGGATAAATACAATTTCTCTGGTCTCACAAAAGAATCGTGCCGTTTTGAGAAAGCCATAATCGAGTCCCATGGCAATGGTGTTGGTCGCCTGTACAGAGTCGAGCACCCAAGCTGGTTCCGTGAGTGAAGGACCAGTAAGCGAACTATCCGAAAGTAAGTCTGGGATGTTTTGATCGTGTTGCTCTCGGTCATCAAAGTTAGGCATAGTCACTCATCCATCAGATAAGAATCTTAGTATGAAGAAGAATTGACGTGGGATTCCATGATAGGGAACGAACAGATCCCCCCTACGTTAATCCCAGTTCCTCCCCTTGGTTATAGAACATCGTTCGCTGAATTGCACATCGCTATCTTCTATCAATGATTTCATATAGATGGGGGGAGTTTTGTCCACTCTCAAAAGGGCGGTGAGACCTGCGAACCCGGGTCCTCAGAACGTGAATCGGGGGTCGGATACCGCGTTTGTAACTCGCTGAGAAAGGCGTCCCAGTTTTTTCCGTTGGAAGAACCCTTTTTCTGGAGGTCAATGCACCTCTTGTAGATATCATCGAGGATTTGAGACTCGGGAGAGGCTGCTCCGCTTTTAAGACGTTTTCGACACTCCTGAAAATACCGCGGCGGTAGGGTAGCGAACGTTGAGTTGCGAAAACGGGTATTATGATGAGCCGGCTCCCACCGTTCGTTGTTCCACTTCCAGACAAGACCAAGTTCCTCAAAGGTTGGACCCTTAGGAAGGCGAGCATCGAAATCTTCTCGATATTTCGACGCCTCATTTAAGAGAGATTTTTCAGAATCAAGAAGATATCCTTTTTCTACTCCATGTTCTCTAATCTGTATTGCAGCAGTTTCCATCATTTGCTTTTCTGCTAGAGAAATCTTCCACCCAGATCGAACCATTTCTTCAAGGGAGCTTAGTTTTTTGATGTCATGGTGTTCTACTGGGACAGCTCTCGTCGCTTCATCCCAAAGCTTCATTACGCGGTCTTTTTGTACGTTGTTACGAAATGAAAGAGAGGGGTGTTCAAAAAGAGTAAATTCTACACTGAGAGACGCGGTAAGTTCTGAGAACGTATCTGGGCGAGCTTTACAGATAGCCTTAATTCTTTGAAGAGTATCGCTCAGTTGGCTGGAGTCGGCATTCGGGTCTTGTTGCCGCAAGAGGTCCATAGCCGATATTTTCGACCCATGTTCTCTCCCGTGTGCCCTGTTATTCTCATAATCCATCCTTATGGTTATGGGCTATTTATCCAATGTGTGACCTCTAGATCTGAGATTGTTCTAATTTTTGGGAGTAAAAATGAAGAGGTCGATCCTGCGATTTCGTAATCTTCCTGATGAGGTGCTATTTGATGCAACTGGGTATTCCTCTCCGAGCCCCTGAAACTGTATTCTCGTCCTTGCAATCCCTCGCTCGGTTAGAAAGTTCACGATGCGCCGTGCTCTTGCCTCACTGAACTCCTTGTTGAATACCATATCATCCGTGCTATCAGTATGGCCTTCAATGCGAATGTGCTGTTCGGGATGTGTCGCAAGGTAAGAAACGATCGGTTCAAGAGAGAGAGGTATTTCTTCATTCAGCAGATCTGTGTTGTGTTCAAACAAAAGGTCACTTCGGAGGGAGAGGTAGATTTCTTTGTCAGGACTCTTTGCTTGGTCTTTGAGCCTAGTTTCTAAGCCAATAGCGCTGTGCTCAATATTCAGCTTTTGTGGATTGAAAACTCCCTCTGAGGAAGAATGTGAGTCAGAGGGTTGTCGAAAGCGGAGACGTGCTCGTTGGGCTCCATTTTGGAGCGAAGCGCGTTCTTCAGCAATAACCATAGTATCATCTAGTAATCGTTCTGTTTGTCTTGTAAGCATGCTGACCTCTTCGGGATCTTGAACTTCTTCCCAACGGAGTTCTGCATACCTCATAGCCCTTTCAGCCTCAGCCATCTCTTCATGAGCATACTCTTGAATGAATGGGTCTTGCTGGAGTTCTTGAACTCTCATCCGAGTGCTCTTCAGTGTCGGAGGAAGGGAGAGAGAGCAGCTTCCAAATAAAAAAAACAGGCCAAGCAGAGAGCACATGATCATAAGAAACAGTCTGCCTAGCGGTCGTTGTGTCATATCCTAAGCCTCTTACCATCATACGAGTACTATGGAGTTAGCAGGAGCTATGGATGGTTGGTATGACTTTCAGCAGATACCAGAGAGCCTGAACGATAAGTAATGGAAGATTGAAGAGTGGGCTTCTTGAAATTTTTTTTGGAAGCGACGGGACTGTTCCCTAACATGTTGTCACAGAGATACCGCTCTTTGCTCTCTCTCAAAGTTAACTGACTGAATGGCAGCTCGTTTGATTCTCTACTGTCGGGCTTTCTCCTGTTATCACTTCTCGAAGTAGTCGAGCAGCTGATTCTGCTCCATGAGTTAAGCCCTTTACAATTTCCTGTTGACGAGTTTTTACCTGTATTCGTTCGCTCCAGGCTTTCGGCAGCTTAGCAAACAGCGCTCCCGAGGTGATATCTTGAAGCTCTAATCCATACTCAGCGCACCGTAATAAGCGTAAATAGCCACGTACTTTGGGAGCGTAAATCATCCCTACAACTGGCACTCCAACTGCAGAGGCAAGAACAAGGGAGTGGAATCGCATTCCTACGAGGAGTTCACAGCGACGCATAACTGCCTGAATGTCATGGCTGAGATAGCGCGAGTTATCAATAACCGGGGCATTGATCATCTTTCCAAGCTTATGAGAGGTTGCCTCATCCATGGGCTGAGTCGAGAAAATAACGGGATATGCCCCGGCAGCCTCTTTTAGCCGCTCCGCTGCTTCTGCAATCTTGTGCAAGAGCGTGTCAGCCCCAGCTACCCGCTCTTCCGGTTTCAACCAAGAGTCTATGTAAACAGTCACATTGATGCCGAGTAGTGGTGCATCAAGCGGAATTCCATTCTCCTCTAATATCTCCTGCGCGCGATCATCTGAGGATACAGGATTTGTAAAGGCAGAGTCTCCCGTCACCAATAGGGGTTGAGTAACACCGATATCTTCGGCGAGCTGTTTGCTGTCCTCATCGCGAAGGGTAACGAGGTCAGAGCCATCCATAACGATGCGAGCTGCCTTACGACTCACAGCACTTGGGAACGGTCCTATTCCACAGTTGTAGCAAACCAACTTACACTTGAAGAGCTTGAAAAAAGGTAAAAGGAGGAAAAGTGTGATGAGAAAGTTAAAAGCGGGGTTCCAAAATCCTTTGCCAAAGATAATTCCATCGCAGATGAGAGCGGCATCACTTCTCGCAATAGCAGCAACTGTAGGAAGACCAAAAAGCCGAAGACTTCCAGTCCACGGCATGCAGTTTATTCCTTTCACGTTATACTGCGCCCCGTAGTGCGCATCAATGAACTGAGGCTTAATACTGGGGACGAGAAATTGAGCATCTGGCATCTCTTTGGTTACTGTTTCGAGAATAGCTGAGAGAATGGCAGCGTCACCAAGATTGCGCCCTGAGTTATTGCCAAGAAGAAGAATCGTTGGATGTTGCTTTTTCATATCTGAGTTTTTTTTATGATTGAGACGCCTTCACGAGCTTTATTCCTCTCATCGCTTCGATTTCATGCCATAGAGCGAAAATAGCAATGTATCAAAACGAGAGAAGAAAGCATAGGTTCACACTATGAGATGGAGAAGGTCTCTCCTGGAGCCAAGATCCGCGGCTCCACTTCGTACTTGCTACACGCTGTTACGAACTCCTCGGCAGTTCCAGTTAAGAGGTCGAATGTGCCGTAATGAATTGGAATCGCGTGCTTTACGCCGAGTAAGGTCGCTGCTTTTGCAGCCTCATGCGGACCCATAGTGAAGCGATCGCCGATAGGAAGCAGTGCGATCTCTGGATGGTAGAGTTCTCGGATACTTTCCATATCCCTAAAGAGGAGAGTATCTCCTGCATGGTAAAGAGTTGTGGTTCCATCGTTCACGATGATTCCACATGCTTCTCCTGCGTACACTGGGCCTGATGGAAGGTCATACGAACTCGAGTGCTTCGCATCAGTAAGAGTGATCTGGAGTCCATTCCACCCAATAGTCCCACCCTTATTCATGTAGTGAACTTTAGAGCCATCAACTCCTTCGCTGATCATGATGTTACAGAGTTCGTACGTTGCGACTATTTCGGCCCCCGTTCTCTTGGCCAGTTCAGGGGCTTCACTTGCATGATCACTATGTCCGTGGGTCAAAATAATAAGATCAACCTGCTCGGGAGTTTTCAATGCATCTGGGCATGCAGGATTATTGACGAGCCAAGGGTCTATCGCAATGACGCTCTCGTTGTAATTGATGAGTACAGCTGAATGCCCTAAATATTTCACCTCGCGTATTCCCATCGTCCCCTCCTGAGTCGTGTTTGATTCGTTTAGATCATAGCTCAGAACAAACCTGAGAGAAAAGGGGGGGTGTGTGCTCGATATTACGCCATCAGCGCAATATGAGAATCATCGAGTGCGGTTTTCGTAATGAGAGATGAGCTGATCTCCAGACCTGAAGTATATTCGGGAGTAAAGGCCACATGACCATCCAGGCCTTCGGGAGCGGTCTTAGGGAGCGATTGTAATTTTCCGCTCAGTAGCCTCTTTCTTTAGAGCATCAGAACTCTCTAGTCTTCCATCAGCATGATAGATAAGTTCTTTCCCAGCGATTGCGTTCACTACCCACGGATAGAGCTGATGTTCCAATTCTAATACCCGTGATGCCAAGGACTCCTCTGTTTCTTCTTGCCGTATCTCACAGCTCATTTGAGCAAGTAGTGGGCCACTATCGACTTCGGGTGTGACGAGGTGCACAGTGCATCCATGGTCCTGCGCACCAGATTCAATTGCTTTTCGGTGCGGTTCAAGCCCCGGAAATGCCGGCAAAAGGGAAGGGTGAATATTGAGAATGCGATTCTCATATTGATGGATAAAGTCTGCATCAATAATTTGCATATAGCCCGCTAAAAGAATCAAGTCGGGTTGTAACTCTTCAGTCTTTTTATACAACGCAGATTTTTGTTCACGCACAGAGTTAAATGCATCTCGAGGTGCGGTGAATGTAGGGATGCCTTGAGCGTCGGCAAACATTAGCCCAGCCGCGTCTTCTCGATTGCTCAATACGCACTCAACCGAGAAGTGTCTCTGATTTGCGAGCAAAGCCTTGAGGTTAGAGCCTCTGCCGGATATGAAAACAACTGTTCTACAGCTCATTGATAAGACTATGATATACTGACGAGAGATTAGCAAAGAGGTGAATTATGCATGCCAGATTTAAAATCTTGTTCGCTCAGAGTCGATTCCCCAAATCGTTAGCAGCGGGTCTTTTTGGGGCTATGCTCGGCTTCTCTTTCCTCGCTGCGAGTCCTCTGCTCGCGGACGAGGACGGTGCCGGAAGAGAGCGCCATTTTCAGTCGCCGCGAAAGACCAACTCGCAGATACAGGCAGTGGCTCCTGTTCAAGGTGAACCGAAGGCTACGAGTTCGGACTGGAGAGACACGCGTTTGCCACCGGTGTTGCCTGGTGAAAGTGTTGAGCGTGGTGGCAAGAGGCACAAGGTTATCACTACTGTCGGCCCCGTCCCGGTAGCACCTGTTCCAACTGCTCCCCATGCGCCAGTTGCTCCAACAGTGCCGTCGCCAAGTGTTTCCAACGGAGGGCTATCTTCCCTAGATACTACTACGCCGTCTGTGTCAGTCATCCTGGATAGGCGAGGTGGCGCTGCCAAAGAGTTGGATAATGCTGATGAGTAAAGAAATCTCGAAAACACTTCTTTGTTCGTCACAGCATAAATCGTGCATGTTTATATGAAGTCTGTTCTGCACGCTCCTTGGGGTCTCCCCCTTTGGTCTCGTAGTGATAGATGAGGAAGAATTTCTGTTGCCTAACAACCGTTACTGTTAGCCAACAGCCAGCGTAGATAAGGCGATGATATCGATTCAGGAGTAAGAACGACAAACTCAGGAACCTCATAGGGATGAATCGAATGAAACTGTTCCTCTAGTTTTTCAAGGGACTTTAACTGGGTCTTGAGAATCAGTAGGCACTCGTCGGTTTTTTCAATTTTCCCTTCCCACTGGTATATTGAAACCCCTGCCGCTACCAAATTCCCACAGGCGATGAGGCCCTCGGAAACGAGTTGAGTAAGTAACGATTCTCCCAGCTCCTTGTCTGCAATGGTTGATAAGACGATTCTTGCTTCCATCATAGGCTTCCCATTCGAGGCGAGTATGATACCCTATTTAACCAGAGAAGCGTAACACTCATATTGGGAGGAGTCTCATGGGAAATCTGATATTCTGTCCAGATAAAGGAATCCGTACCTTTCTCTTTCTCCTATTTGCAACTGCTGGGGTTATTCTCTCGGGTGCTGTTGTAAGGGGT
>RFPC01000024.1 GCA_009926305.1 bacterium | reverse complement strand
ATCCTTTTGCGGCCTACCTCGTAACTCCGCATTCTTCGGATGTTCTAGCTCACATAACACATTGTCAGCCACCTCTAGCCTCTGCCGAAGTTGTTTCTGGTCTCCTGGTCGGTCAACTGCCATGTCTCTAAATCGCGCCTTTAAGCCCCCGTTCTTGGTGAACGAACGTATTCTTATAGGTGTTGTGGCAGCAAGAAGGGAGAATGTATCGTAAGAACTCAGCTTTCTCCCCGATTTTTAGCAAAAAATCAGGTATTTGACGCTAGCCACTGGCTTTGTTCCAATGAAGACCTGAGCAGACTGTAAGGAGAGGGAGGATGAATAATCGAGCGAAGTACCGCAGATCTTGCTTTGCAACCTTACTTTTGTGTTTTTCAGGCTTACTTTTATCTTTTTCAGGAAACATTATGGCAGAACCACAAAGCTTTTCCATAAATGAGGCTCAAGAAGCAATACAAGAAGGGGCACTCTTGATCGATGTGCGGCAGCCAGATGAATACGAGGAAGGGCATGCACCAGGAGCGCAAAATATTCCGCATGACGAGCTCATAAACCAACTCGAAAAATTAGGAAAAGATAAGAACAAATCAATCGTGGTGTACTGTAGAAGCGGGGCGCGCTCCTCCTACGCCAAGGACATTCTTGAGCAGAATGGCTTCACTCATGTTCTCAATGCGGGAGGTCTACCTGAAATTTGCTCAATTGTAGAAGGCTGGAACACCCCCTGACAGACTACTGCTCAAGAAGAAAAGCGACTTATGAGAACCACCGCTGTGGCCATTAGCCCTTCACCTCGCCCAAGGAATCCCATCTGTTCGCAGGTTGTTGCCTTAACACCAACAGCATCAGCTGGAAGCTCTAGGATCTGCGCGATGCGCTCTTTTATTTGTTGCCGATAAGGCCCGATTTTCGGCTGCTCCGTGACCACTGTGGAATCTATATTAAGAATTTTCCATTGTTCTTTCTTCATTACCTCCACGACGCGTGAGAGAAGTTGTGCACTATCTGCTCCCTTCCATCGTGAGTCCGTATCCGGGAAAAATTCGCCGATATCTCCCCTTCCCATCGCTCCACAAATTGCATCAGTGATCGCATGAAGAAGAGCATCGCCATCAGAGTGCGCTTTCAGCCCTGAATGATGCGGAACATCAATGCCGCCAAGAATAAGACGTCCACCTGCTTCAAAAGCATGCACATCAACTCCCTGACCAATGCGAATTTCCATCAACGTCCTCGCGCCTTAGTAAACGGCCAGAGCTCACGATCCTCCAAATACAGGAGAGATGCAAGTAAACGAGGCACATACTTCCTGGTCTGCGGTGGAAGCGCTTTCTTGCGAATCAATTTCCAATAATCACACACCAGTTCTCCTTTGCAAGCTCTCCTGACGCGAGCAGCACCACAGTTGTATGCCGCAAGTGCTAGTGGCCAATCTCCAAACTGCAAGTAGAGGTCGTAAAGATATTGAGCAGCAGCATCCGTTGAACGGTCGGGATCTTTCCTCTCATCTCCAAACAAATTTACACGTAAACCGTAGTGTCGACCGGTAGCTCGGGTAAACTGCCATAATCCTGCCGCACCTTTTTGACTAACTGCTTGAGAACGAAAGTGGCTCTCAACAAATGGGATAATGAGCATATCGGTTGGTATGAGGTGCTTCTCTAAAATTCTGCCGAAACTATCAAAATAAGGAATTGCTCTCTTCAAGGCGTTCTCTAAATCACGTCCATGCCTCCCCTGCAACCGTTCATACTCCTGAAGAACCTCCACGGGACGCACTCGGTCAAAGCGCGGCAATAAAAAGCTATTATTTTCGCCCATCTCATAGGAAAAGGCGCTCTTGGAGGCGCTGGCACGAACGAAAGGAGACACCGTCTCCTCTCGAGGCGACGGATCGTGGAAAATCAACCAGTTTTGTTCTATAAATGAGCACCCAGTCAGGCACAGTATGACGATCACCATATGAAACTTCAAAGTTAACCTATTGAATTTTATTGGTGAAAAAAATTGTTGTTGTCTTAGGCGCGCTAGCAGCATCTTAAACACGGGTTCAAAAAAAATGGGCATAATTACGGTTTACTGCTGGTTATTAAAAAGGCTAACAGCTATGCGGCGCTTCGCTTTTCTCAGTCATACTGCTCTGAACCACCCTACTGGCGCCCGCCCTCAGCCAGCAGGACCTCGACAGCGATCAGAATATGGACAGAGAATAACAGACAAGACTCAGATCGCCTACTCTGAAAGAAGCCTAATGGATTCTAATCCAGCGGCTAGAACGGAAGTCATCGAACTTACTCGAAAAGTGTGCTCAAAACTCCAATGCTCTTTACTTTCAGTGCTTCTCACTCTGGTCTGTTTTCCCGGGTGCTCTAGCACCATAGGCGTTCAACACGTGCAAAACAGCACACCAGTAAAAATTACACCGGGGTCTGTTTTAATTGCTAAGAAGCTCCCTCCCATAACTGAGATTGATCAGATACCTCTATACGGATTTTTACCCCTTCCCCCTATCCATCAGACAGAGGCAATAGGAACACAGGAGGCTGAAAAAAGCTGGCTTGAAATTAACAGCTCTGCGGGACGGGTCACTGCAAAAAATAGTATGCATACGGTCTTTCAGATGCGACTGCAATTTGAAGACATCTTCCAAGAGTTACACTTTGAGAAAAAGACCGAGGTAGTAATGGTCTCGGATAATCCTGTATGGATCGCCCCTGCAGAGTATTTCCTAGCGCGAGGTTTACCTGTACCGCCTGAGGGAGATAGTAGACGGTTTTTGAAAGGAATCCTTGGCTCCCATGCCATCTATCTTTCCAATGGACAAGTTATCCACTCTGGCCCATCTCAAGCTCAAACATTGGATCCGTCTACTCGAGTAAATGGATATCGAGTCGCTCCTGAAAAAATGCGAGACCTACTTCGCCATGTGAAAGTTGGAATGCCGGTCATCGTCCGTTAGTCCCGTTCCGCGTTTCTCCCTCAGCCAGCCTTCCTCAACTGACTTTGACTCTCTATCCCACTCGAGTTATAGTCTTTGCGTTCCAAACACACATCGTGAATAGGAGTAGAGGGCTGAAGAGGGGTGGCTGAGCCGCGCCTAGAGGAAACCAGTGGAAGCAGAGAGCTGTTTGCCTTTCCACAAATGCGGGGCTCCCTCAAGGGGATGAAACATGAATATGACACAACAACCTTTCGAGAAAGTTAAAAAAGGCGTCGTAAAGAGGAAGAGCCGTCGGATTGTCGGGGTATTTATTGACGGGACTGGTTTAGACCGTGCAACAAGAAGAATGCAGAAGCGAGTCGATATGCCTAAGCTTGTAAAGGGCGTAGCTGCTGGTGCTACACCTGCTGTGGCCCGGTACTATACCCTGATTCCGCATGAAGATGACTCAAGACAGCGGGCATTCTTGGATGCCGTACGTAATGCAGGACTTCAAGTCATTGTAAAGCGTCTCCCCCCGAAGGGCATTACGAGACAAGTGTCTATTGAAACTGAGATGGCCTCAGACATTATTGCATTCGGATTAGGGAAGAATACATTTGAAAACCTCGGATACGACCTAGGCTCAGACGATGAGGCTCAACAAGAGTTTTCAAACCGAGAAGGCAACCGCACAAAAATGCCGTTCAGAAAGCAGGAAAGAAGGATACCAGAGGCAGAACCAAAACCGAGACTCATCAGTAGCCCTCAAGATGCACCAGAGGGCCAACAGGAGGAGCGAATTGTCACCGTAGTTTGTCCAGGCAGAGATTTAAGCTATCCCTTCCTCTTCCTGAGAAGTGCGAATATTCAGACAGTTAGTGCAGATTTTGGTCAGGCTTCAGGCAGAGAGCTCCTCAAGAGCGCTGCGAAATGGATTGACCTTTCAGATTCGGAAACTATTTGGCGAGAAGACTAAGTATCACTATACTCCATGGGCTGGAGTGATATACTCTCTCCCGTCTCGTTCGAGAATCTTACAAGAAGAAGCAGGAATCGCCTAGGTTATGACGCAAAGCTCAAACGCATTTACTCGAAACGCCAATAAAAAACGGGGAGAACAAAACTCCTCTGCTCTGCAATCCCACTCTCGTATTCCTCCCAATACTCTGGAGGCTGAAGAATCAGTACTTGGTGCAGTCCTTCTTGATAATGACGCCATTGATATGGTGCTCGAAAAGGTAACGAGTGAAGACTTCTATCAGCCGCGTTATCAAGTCTTATTCGAGTGTATGCGCACGCTTCATGACAAGGGGCAGCCAATTGATATCGTAACGCTTGGCCAACAACTTCGTGCGAGGAGCGAGCTTGATAACGTCGGAGGGCTTGAAGAACTCTCTCGACTTGCTGCCGTAGTGCCAAGCTCAGCCCACGTCGCGTACTATGCAAAGATGCTCAAAGAAATGTCTATCCGGAGAAAACTCATCCACGAATCGGCTGAGATTTCTCGAGAAGCATTCGATCTCTCAGAGAATATCGAAAGCTTTCTTGATATGGCTGAACAGCGCATACTCGGGGTCTCTGACTTTAGGGCAAAGCCTGCTTTTCACCGTGTTGGAGATATTGTTCAAACCTCGGTTAAACTGATTGAAGACCTCTATCAACGAAAAGAGCCGATCACAGGAACTCCTGCTGGGTTCACGAAGCTGGATCAACTGACAGCAGGCTTTCAACCCTCTGACTTAATCATTATCGCTGCACGTCCATCGATGGGGAAAACGGCATTAGCATTGAGTATCTCACAATTTGTCGGTGTAACGACAAAAAAGCCGGTAGCCCTTTTCTCGCTGGAAATGTCAAAAGAACAGCTTGTGACCCGAATGCTCTGCGGAGTTGGAAAGGTTGATAGTGCTCGAGTCCGGGTAGGGAATTTACAGGAATATGATTTTCCAAAACTCGTCGAAGCAGCAAGCCAAATTGCTGAAGCCCCGATATTTATCGATGATACTCCTGCAATGACGGTCACAGAACTTCGTGCAAAATGTCGAAGACTGCACAGGGAGAATCCTCTTGGACTTATTCTTGTGGACTATTTGCAGTTGATGAGAAGTCCTGCGTATAGCAGTAGCCGAGAACAAGAAATCTCAGATATCTCACGCTCGTTGAAGGCACTTGCGAAAGAGCTGAATGTACCTGTTCTCGCGCTCTCACAGCTCAATCGTTCGTTAGAAAACCGGACTGACAAGCGACCTATCATGTCTGATCTTCGGGAATCAGGTGCTATTGAGCAGGATGCTGACCTTATTATGTTTATTTATCGCGATGAGGTTTATAATGAAGAGACTGAGGATAAGGGCGTTGCAGAAATAATCGTCTCTAAACAGCGGAATGGCCCAACGGGGATTGTCCGACTGGCGTTTCTTCCAGAGTATACCCTTTTTGCGAACCTCGATGAGCGAGAAGAGTCCGACTTCATCGACCAAGAGCTCGATCTTTCAAACTTGGATGACGACATCTTCTAGGCTTCTGAATCTTCTTCTCGGCTTCTAACGGGCCAGTGAGAGGCCTCAGGGCCAGCAAAGATCTCTTGCCTTTTTTCTGAGGTTAGAGCCTATCCTATACAAGAATCCTGGGGAAGAATTCCAAGAGCGCGTATTGGGCTTACATGCTATACTGTTGGATAAGGATTTGAGGTAAGCGTGTACCTATGGCTGAAACAGTAGACATGACCACCAATCGGGCTCCCTTCATAGAAGAGGCGCGTTCTGGTGGGCAGCTTTTTACCGAGCAACCGTATCACTTATACAGCGAAGCAAATCACCAGGCATGGAGAGCTCTTTACCGCCGCATGCTACCCCAATGGGAGAAATATGCTCATCCGAAGTTCTTAGAAGGAATTCAAAAAGTTGCGCTTGATTCAGAACGAGTGCCTCGATTAAGTGACATTAACAATTTTCTTGCTCCGCTAAGCGGTTTTTCAGCTCGGGCAGTCACAGGGTATGTCCCCTTTTATCTTTTCTTCGACTCCCTTCGTCAGCGAGCATTTCCGACGACTATCACTATTCGAGATAAATCGCAGCTCGACTATTTACCAGAACCCGATATTTTTCATGATGCCGCAGGTCACGTGCCGATGCATACCGACCCCAAATTTGCCGATTCCTTAGTAAAATTTGGGGAAGTAGCAAGAACCGCGGTGCAATATGCTCAGTCGTTGGGCGATAATGAGAAGTCCTACAAAATTGTTGAAAATATCATGAAAGGGATGTCTCGCTTCTTTTGGTTTACCGTAGAATTTGGGCTAATGCGCCACGAAGATGAGCTGAAAGTATATGGTAGTGGAATTCTCAGTTCTTATGGCGAGATCGAGTACGCCATTGAGTCTCCTGAACCACAGAGACATCCATTTCAAATTGAGTGGGTCATTAATCAATATTTTGAAATTGATCACTATCAACCACTGTATTTCGTTATCAACTCCTTTGATGAGCTTTTTGAACACATCAACTCGCTTGAAGACTATATCAAGCAAGGAAAACTCAACAATCTGAGTCCTGGAGAACCAGGAGTGAATGAAGAAGATCTGCGCTCATTTCTTGAGGCAAGCGTTTAAAAAAATCCCCTTGTTGCAGAAAACGTATCGCTTGAGATAGAAATTCAAACAAAGCTTACTCCCCTAAGTAGTTAAAAGTTCCTTGCTTTTATATACGAGTTTCCACCATTTTCATGGGCTGCTCAATTTGCCCTTAAGTTTTTTGGCTCAAAGACCTTATAAAAAATCAATTCATGCCGTAACTCTCTTCAAGGCACGTTAGAGGAAGTAAATGACCTGACCGTCACGGAGGAGTAGCAAACATGACGATAAGCCTCGGAAATAATCTATCAGCACTACGCTCAATAACAAGCCTTACGAAAAGCACACGCGAACTCTCTAATAGCTTTGAAAAGTTATCATCTGGTCTTCGCATAAATAAAGCATCGGATGATCCAGCAGGATTAGCGATGGCGGAGGGCCTGAGAGCAGATGCAATGTTAGCTGCAGTTGCAGTTCGTAACGCCAATGATGGAATATCAGTTGTTTCGATTGCAGATGCTGCCATGGGAGAAATTTCAAGTATTCTCGGACGAATGGCTGAACTCGCCGAACAGAGTGCAAACGGAACCTATACCACAACTCAACGCTCAGCATTAGCATCAGAGTTTGTTGCTCTTGGGTCTGAGATAGAGCGAATAGCCAGTACGACAGCATTCAATGATATGACACTTCTCTCGGATAGTAGTTCTATTAGTATTCAAGTCGGATTTGATAATACAGGGGCATCTGTGGTTCAGATTGACGGCGTTTTAGCTACTCTCGATGCACTGGGGGTTGGAACACCTGGAGGAGCCCTTAGCTACTCAATTAACGGCGCGAGCGATGCGTTTGCTCAAACTGCTGCAGCGGCAGCTCTTGATGCAATTAACACCGCAATTTCTACGCTAGCAACAAACCGTGGCCAGATCGGCGCCGCAGAGGGCAGGCTGTCCGCTGCGATATCGTACCTTGAAGTCGCGCGAGAAAATTATGTAGCTGCTGATTCACGTATTCGAGACGCTGACATTGCTTCAGAAGTGGCAGAGCTCGTTCGGCAACAAGTCTTACAGCAATCTGCCGCCGCAATACTAGCGCAAGCAAATCAACAACCGGCGGTTGCCCTGTCACTACTTCAGTAACAGGAAAGACTACACTCGGTGTACAAAAACTAGATTTCGAGTGCTTGAAGGTATTCGGGCACCTCGGCCTGCCACTTATAGGTATTTTTCAAGGTTTGAGCAAAGTCATGAGCCGAGTCCGGTTCTCCGTGAACCACAGCCACTTTTCCAGGCAATCCCTTACCCGCTTCACACCACCTTAGAAGCTCGTCTCTGTCCGCGTGAGCGCTTAACCCACTGATTGACTCTATCTCGGCCCGTATATCAACCTCGTCGCCAAAAATGCGAAGTGTGCTCTCCCCTCTTAGAATCCAATCACCTCGTCCACCAGGAGGCTGATAGCCAACAAACAGAATGGTATTATTTGGGGAAGAGATTCGATGCTTCAAATGATGGAGAATCCTTCCACCTGAGAGCATTCCCGAGGCAGAAATAATTACCATGGGTTCTACAATACGATTCAGCTGCTTTGACTCCTCTTGGCTCTTGGTGAAGTAAAGCTTTGACGGGGCAAATGGATCACTCCCTTCCCTTTTTAATTCAAGTGCTTCCTCATCGTAGTCATGAATATTCTGGCGATAGACCTCGGTTGCACTTTGTGCCATGGGACTATCAATGATGATAGGAATATCTGGAATTTTTCCCTGATCTTTTAATTCACGGATATAGTAAAGGAGTAATTGGGCACGACCCACTGCGAAAGAGGGAATGACCACTACGCCATCTCGTTTCACCGTTTCATTTACAACACGTTCTATGGCTTGTTGAGGCTGCGAATGATCATGAAGTCTATTCCCATAGGTTGACTCAATAAGGAGTAAGTCCCCAAATTCGACGGGCTCCGGATCTTTCAAGATTGGAATAGTGTAACGCCCGACGTCACCAGAGAAAGTAATTTTCTTTCCATCGATCTCCAGTGTTATTGAGCAAGCCCCAAGGATATGCCCCATTCTTTTCCACTCAGCCTTAACCCCTGGTGCAATATCAACCTGCTTATCAACAGGAACCGACTTAAACGAGCGGAGCACTTTTTCAGAATCAGTAACCGTGTACAGTGGCAATGCTGGATGATGGCGGCTTTTTCCTTTTTTATTCCTCCATTCAGCCTCTTCCTCTTGTAAACGAGCGCTGTCAGGCAGCAGAATACGGGCGAGGTCGCGGGTAGCCCGCGTTGAAAAGACCGGACAGTGAAGCCCAAGATGGGAAAATCTCGGCAGAATACCAATGTGATCAATGTGCGCGTGGGTCAAAAGGACCGCATCGATATCGGAGAGGTCACACGGTGGAGTATCCCAATTCTTCTCCCTCCATTTTCGACTTCCTTGAAAAAGTCCCGCATCGACAAGAATCTTCGCCCTCTTACCCTGAACAAGATACTTGGAGCCTGTAACGGTCCCTGCTGCTCCTAGAAACGTCACCGTAACGGTCATAATTTTCCTACTCCGCGCTCAAAAACGAACAAAGCTGCCTCTTTTCTCTCACAAAGAGCTATAAGTTTCAATTACTTACTATTGGCGTATATCTTGCTCACTCATCCTCAGAGATCTTACTTACGGGAGCACCGCGGAATGCCACTGATAAACTTCTCGGGTCTTGCATCGGGAATTGACTCCGAAGCGCTTATTGAAGCGACTGTGGATGCTCGTCGAGCTACCAGAGTCGAACCCAAAGAGAAAGAAGTTACCGAACTCGAGGGAACAAATACCGCCCTCCAAGAGTTAACGACCCTGCTCAATGAGTTTAAGACTCAACTCTTGGACTTTACGTCTCTGAATGGTGGCGGCGTATCTAAGACAGTCTCAAGCTCTGACGAGACGGCAGTTACCGCTGTTGCAAGTAATGCAGCAACTGGTGGTACGTATACCATTACTGCCATTGATCAACTTGCGACAAACCACACCTATACCTTCACTGAAAGCATCTCAGATCCATCAGCTGCCATCATGGGTGCAGGCGAAGAGGGGCAACTTGATGTAACTATCGGCACTGAAAGCTTCTCTATTTCTGTAGATGAAACAACCACCTTTAATGATCTCGTAAACGAATTCAATACGACCACAGATGCTGGGACTGCACAATTAGTCAATGTGGCTGCGCCAGGACAAACCGCTGACTATCGACTTGTCATTACGAGCAATAATGTCGGTGAACAGAATGGACTGATTACTATCGACACAACCACAAACGTCACATCATCGCCAAATCTTGATACCTATCTCGATTCCGTTGCGGCTAATGCCGTTGATATACCTGCTCAAAATGCAATCTTTACTCTTCAAGGAGTAGGACAAATCGAGCGGGGCTCCAACACAATCAATGACGTTATTCAGGGAGTAACGATCTCGCTTGAAGATGCAAACATTACCACTAATGTTACTATACAAGTGAAAAACGATTCCTCTGGAACAGAAAGTGCCGTAAGAACGTTAATCGAGAAGTTTAATGAAGTCGTAGAGTTTATTGCTGAGAACAACGAGATTACGAGAAGCGATAATGGACGAGATATTGACAATATTTTTGGGCCGCTTGCAAGCACACGAGTAGACGATGGTGCGCTTACCGCTCTTCGAGGGAAGATTACCGCTTCGGCTTATGATATGACAACCAATGCGGTTCGCATTTTTGCAGATCTTGGCATTACTACGAATCGAGACGGGACCCTTGCTTTCGATGCTGATGATTTCCAAGAAGCTCTCTCTAATGAACCAGATTCAGTGAACGAAATTCTCAAAAAGTTTGCGGATGAGACCGCTGTATCAGGTGGACTTATCGAACAGTACACTCGTTTCAACGGCCTTATCGATACGATTGAGAGTGCAAATACTACGCGTATCGAGAATTTAAATGACCAGATAGCAAGGGCAGAAGAATTTATCGAAAAAGAGGCAACTCAAATTCGTCTGCGATTTGCTCGACTTGAAGCAAACATCTCGCGGATGCAGTCTCAACAGGCCGCTCTTACCTCGGCTCTTGCTGGGCTAGGTGGCGGCTCTGGATAAAGCCTTCCAGAGGATGGAGAAAAGAACCGTAGGCTGCTATTCTGTGACCTATGGCAGCACCTATCCTATCACAAGAGACGAACGAGCCTTCTGACAGCACGTCAGCATCACTCAAAGAACTCGCTCCTGGCGTGGACCAAATCCTTGAACGCTCTGCATTACTCCCTCAGCAAAAGCATGAGTTGAGAAGACAGCTTGTTGGAGCGATAGCTCAGAGACCAGAGTACGAGTGGATTAAACGAGAATCCGGTGTCTCCTTCAATCCTCTTCCAGCGCGTGTTACTGAAATACTTCTCCGTGAATGTCAGTGCAGTAACGTTTCAACACTGCGAGCAGCAATTACTCTTGCGAGCGGAATAAAGACTCGACCTTCGTCTGAGAATCAGGAACATGATCATGCTGATCTAGCATACTCACTTGATATTCTTCGACATCTTCACTACCCATCGGTCCAGGATTCTACGCGGCAGGCAATCCTCCAAGACCTTCCCAAAGTGATAGAAATTGAACCCGGGGATGCCCCCATGGAGCGACTCCTTACCCTGTACGATGCAGCTCTCAACAGGACAAAAAAGCGATATGGAGGTGATAATCACTCATGACTAAAAAAGAATGTATCGCTTCTCCAACACTAGCGGAAACAAAGAGTCAACGACTATGGCTACAATATCCTTCTACGGTAATACACATATTCATATTCTGTTGTAACTTGCTGCTTTTTCATCCCCTGCTTTTGGTTGCAAGGCTGTTTGGTGAAAGAGCACTCGACTGGGTGATGAATTTTCATTGTCTGATCCATCTCTTCAATATTCGACTGACGGGAGCCCGCTATACAATTCAGAAAAGCAAGCATATCTCACCAGAAAAGCCCCTGATCTTGGTATCAAATCATCAAGCGATGTACGATATTCCACTGATCATCTGGAATATGAAATCACGTCGTCCCAAGTTTATCTCAAAAAAAGAGTCAGCATCGTTCATCCCCTCTATATCATTTGCTCTTCGCCGCGGTGGGCACTTACTTATTGATCGGAACAAGAAAAGAGATGCGATCAGGCGAATTCAAGAATTTGGTAAAGCGCAAGAAGCTCAGACTGGGGCAATTTGCATATTCCCAGAAGGCACTCGCTCACCGAATGGCGCTATGCGCCCATTTAAGGCGGCGGGAGTCATCTCTTTACTTGAGTCGATGCCAAATGCCCAAATCATTCCCGTCACTGTTGACGGAACAGGTGCCGTAGTAGGAAAGCAATTACTCCCGATCGGACTTGGAGCAAGAATTTTACTCCACATTCATGATCCGTTAAATCGAGAAGGGAAAAGCTCTGAGGAGATTGTCTCTGAAGCAGAGTCCACTATTCAGCAACGCCTAGAAATGTGGCGAAAGGCTTCTTGAGCGATTGGGTAAGATCCACTATCGTTATGGAGTATCTATTGATACCTATCGATTTATAGGAACACACAAGAGTTTTTCATCTCTACGTCAGCGAGCAGAGGAGACGTCATGCAGGTTATAGAAACAGTTTTGAGCAACCTCAGTGTATTCAAAGAGGGGTATGCAATATATGGTTCACACGCAGCGAATCTTTATCGTGAAACAGAGCGGCCTGGCACTTCATTCGATATTGCTCTAGCACTTGGAAGTGCAAAACGGTCGCGAAAAGAGTGTGAAGCTATTCTGAAAGAGCTTGGATACACGATTGAGCATGAATGGCTTGATGGTCTTCATTCGGCTGTAGGAAAAACCGTTGGAATAGTCATTGGCAAGCATGAACATTCAGAACAATATCCGACTATTCATTTCTACTTACCATCCCTACCCTGGGTTTCAAAAGGGGTACGAAGAGGGCAGCTTTTAGAGTGCGATGTATTTGGCAGCACTTATCCCGCGATTCCAGTTGAAGACCTCGTTATTGCAAAAATACACAGTATCTCAGGCAGGGTAAGTGGTGTCGAGAATCGGCTTGAACAAGAGGTTGATGATCTCGTCAGTATCTTTAAAAGCGAGACTCCCATTGAGATTCCATACGTATTAGGGGAAATAAACATGCTTGATCTTAAGGTGCATAGCAGTCTTTCTGGGCACGTCCCTCCTGAACTTGAGAAGTATCTGAATTCTTGAGATTACGCATATTTTACAGATTATTTGACCCTCGATAGCAAGATACAGTACAACCTGCGCAGCGAGGTCTGTTAGTCATTTGCCGGAGTGGCGGAATTGGTAGACGCGCCGGATTCAAAATCCGGTTGGGGCAACTCAGTGAGGGTTCGATTCCCTCCTCCGGCAGTATCTTCGCTCGGCGCTCTGCCCGCTGTATCTCCGCTCGGCGCGATTTTCCTCATCGGTGTTCAGTGCTAGGCCCGCTGTATCTCCGCTCGGCGCTAGGCCCTGTATCTCTTCCATCAAAATTTGCATAGCCACCACAAATCAATAACCCCAGAGCAGCGGCTCATTCCAGTACCATTCGGTACTCTATCATGGGAAATTTCCTTGGCATTAGAATTCCACCTCGCTTCTGCGGTACTCACCCCTGACCCTCCTCAAATGATCGTGTAGCCACAGACCTGACTATCACTCCATCCATCTCTTATTGTGAACGGTCTTTGTTCTTGAGCAACAATACCAATACGTTGAGCCGGAGCGGCCAAATAAAGATGTGGACGCGATAAATCATTCTCCGTTATCATTCCATGACAAGAAACGAATTCGTCAATTAAAGCGAGTGAAGCACGCATTATATGAAGCCTAGCTCTACTAAGCGGTTATTAGCCATTATCAACTACAATTCCGGTAGTGGCTCTGGATATCAATTAAAAGATTGTTTGCAACAACTTGCCCAACGTCATGGATATTCACTCCTTATTCTTTCACCACAAGAAGCAAGCGCTCTACCCGACGAAGACTGGCATCAGTTTGACAAATATATAATCGCAGGTGGTGATGGCACGCTCTCACAACAAATATGCCGTTTTGCTGGCTCGACCATCGCTTTTCATATCGTACCCCTAGGAACAGGAAATGACCTCGCTCGGGAGTTCGGATTGTCGCATCTCAGCACACTGAAAGAGCAAGAATTAGAAGCATATATATTAGGAGAGAAAACCCGAAATATGCAGATTTGGGAATGTAGCTTCCCTCAGACCAATGAGGTCCCAATACGGTTTATGAATTACTTCTCCATAGGGCTAGAGGCAGCTGTTATTAAAAAATTTTCGATGGGGAGAGAGAAACAAAAAGCATGGTTTGGCTCCCGAATCATAAATCGACTTCTTTATGCTCGATACACTCTTCAAGAACTAAAAAAAGGGAAGACTATAATCGTAAACCAACTGATATCTGAGTCTAATAAGCAAACCCAAACGCCCAAGCATCTGCTTTCTATCTGCTTCACAAATCTCTCTTCACTCATGGGCCTCGGCTGGCAGAAGCCACGTGGCAATCCAGAGGATATGCTTATTGAAGTCCGCTTCATGCAAAGCATCTGGAATTATTTTAAAACAATGAGTCCCCTTGGAAAGCAAGCCCCCTACGCAGAAGGCTGCAAGTGGGCGCTCCATCTTGAAAACGAAATAGAGAGTATCCAGTTTGATGGTGAACCAAAACAGCTTACTCAGCCAGTACGTTCTCTTGACATTCGACCTCTAGGAGCCGTTCATATATCGCTGTTTCCAAAGACCTAAGTCTTGAATTTTTTACAGACACTCGCGAATTCAGCAAAAAATGGCGACAAAGCTGTTCTCCCCTCAACCTCTGGATGACTCTGAATACCAAAACAAAAGTAATCTGAATCTATATGCTCGATTACCTCTGGAATTCCATCCCTGCTCCGTCCAACAATTCGAAAAAGTGCGCCTGGATCTTTTATTGCTTGATGATGAGCCGAGTTAATAGTAATTGAAACGTCCTCAGAGCAGCTCAAAATATGAGAGGCATACGTGCCTGCATCTATCGATATCTCATGCTCTACTGTTGAGATCCAGTTGTGATAATTCGAAAATCCCTCGGGAGCTGCGTGAACCATATTATCTGAGACATCAGGAAGATGTTGGTACAACTTCCCTTCACATGCTACTGCCATTACCTGAGCCCCACGACAAATTCCGAGAACTGGTATCTTTTTTTCTAATGCCCTTCGCACGAGATTGAGCTCCAGAATGTCCCGCTCAGCAATTACCGTCTTATTCTCTTCATGATTCTGCTCGCCATAAAAGGAAGCATTAATATCATCACCCCCCATGAGAAATAATCCTGACGACTCCTCCAATAACTCATACGCATCCTCAAGTGGCGTAAAGGGTGAGATGAGGAGTGGAAGAAGTCCCTCAGAAAAAAGACGCTCCAGATAATTCTTCCTAGCGAAGTGGACCTCTCCATGACCCACGTTCCCATCATTATTATCAGTTCCTAATGGAACCAAGACTCTTGCTGTACTCACTGCCTCCTATCCTCCTATGGAGATACTACCTCTTTGCTGAATCTGTTCTAACATACTCCACGCTATCTCATTTGTTTCTGCTGTCACTAATATCTTTGCCTTAGGAGAAGAAACAATATTCTCATAATCATTCCCGCTTCTCGCAAAAAGACTTCTCATCGCAAGCGGAACAACGGTCACACCAGTATTATTTTGAGGATCAGTTAAATTTTCTCCGCTAATAGTGAATACCTCCTCAAAATCATCAAATGAAAGAAGCGGCTTATGAGCGGTAATATTTACATTGATGAATCCCTCATGCCTTTCACCCCACAGTGCAGCAAGTTTCTTTGCAGTAAGAGCAGGAACCGTGCTCATTGTAGGTCGAGCATTAAGTTCTATACAATAAACGGTCGGTCCAGCCTCAGGAGTGTCAACAATAAAGAAGTCAAACCCTGCATATCCTCGATAACCGCTCGCATGAGCATAATGGAATACTCTCTTCCCCTGCTCAAGGATATCTTCAAGGATCTCGGGTGAAAGCACTTTGGGATCAAACCGCTCACTACCTCTGTAGCTCCCATCACTTGCCGTATTCTGCCGAAAGAAGTCTACCAGCTCTGTTGTTCCATCGTGGCGTAATAATACATTCATACTCCCGTTTAATACTACTTTACCGATTTGCCGCGCATCCCTCTCAATAACAAGCTCTTGAGCAAGAGGAGTGTTTCTCTCTTTGGGCCAAAAATCTCTCAGTTGGGAACTTTCTGGAAATTCCGCGGATGAAAAAGCAGCTTCCACTGAACGTCTCATATCTGACAACGCGGCATCGAGCCCTGGTCCCCTATCAGTACTAAAACTCTTTACGAGATCTCCTCCTGAGCCACACGAGAGCTTCAACCAATAGTCACCAGATAAAAGAGCGCTCGCGTTCTTCAGATCGTGGTCACTTCGAATGACGCAACCTTCAAGTACTCTAAAATCAAACTTTTGAGCACTCTCGCGAAAGAGCGCCTTATTATTCAGTTCGGCAGGATTGAAATTTTGTATACCTAAACATTTATTTTGCAGTGAGAACTCTATTCCCTCTGAGGTTGGAAATGTCGCTACAAAATAAGTATCTGAGCTTAAGATTCTTACCTCCTCTTCTTTCGCTTTCAGAAGCGTAATGGGATCACTGAATGGAAATCCTGCTTTTTGCTGGATTCTGCGATCAGGATTCACTTCAATAATGTTCGCCTCAGGAGACAAAAGCCCAACTCTTTCATAATAATCAAGAAGCCCAGGTTGAATCGTCAGTGTTACCAGCGTCTCTTTGGCAGCAAGAGTTGGAATAGCAGTGAAATGCAAATATGCATCACCAGATGGATCGGGAAGAATATTTTGTACAACATCTCCTGCTGTAAATGGTCCATTTACATAACTGTTACACAACAACACGCTCGCACCATCGGTGGCTATGCCATGGGCATGCACCACCGATAGTCCAAGCGATTTTACACTGTGAAGACTAGGGCCTACTCCTTCCCTTGAATCGGCAACCGACTGATTCTGTAAGATGGATTGATTCAGTAACGGACAACTATGAGCAGGAGGGACTGAGGCTCCTGATTCTGGGTTTATCACAAGTACGCCTTAGAAAAATGAGACAATTAACTGCTCACGTATGTGCTGTAGCCCCTCTTTGGTCAATTTTTACGATAATTTGTGTTATTATTAACATTTTTTGTGATATTTATAACTTATGAAAAAGCTCCAATCCGAACTCGCAAAACTCATCAAAGGCAATCCGTTCCTCGAACTTGGCCTACGCGAAGCTCTCTTGAATAGCGCTGCGGTTGCTCGGCTTCTACAACCAGCACTCGCTGCTCGCCTCAAAAAACCTATCTCCACCTCCGCAATTGCGATGGCACTCTCAAGAATGAACTCTGAGGTGGTCTTAGGGGCTTCTTCGAACTCAAGAAAGAATACAGAGGACACGCTGCAGTTTTCAACATCAGATATTAGTATTCGAGCTGGGCTAGAGCTCGTTTCTTATCCTCAAACTCCCGAGACACGGAAGCTGCTTGAAAAGCTCTATCGGCAGATACAGCGAAAAGAACTTTTTGCAACTCTTACAGAGGGGGCGCGTGAGATCACTCTCATCTTTGAGACTCAAGGCAATACCGTCGCTATTGAATCCATTGGCACACCTCTGATTCAAAGAGGTGGTGTTGGATGCATTGCTCTCTACTTCCCCAAGCAGTATGGACGGACTCCTGGCTTTTTGTATGCGGTTTTCCAACAACTCTTCTTCCAAAACATCAACGTGATCGAGATTGCATCTACCTCACGAGAGCTTCTGATCTATATCGATGAACAAGATTTACAATTAGGATTTGATACCCTCTTTGAACGATTTGTTTTTCGACATCGGAACCTACCTGCCTCTCAGTACAGCTCATAATCACGGACAAAGAGCTCCTGTCGTAAATATACGAATGTTGGAGTCATCGGAGGCAGTAAATCTGGATCATTAAAACGAACTTCGTAAGACCAGTTTCTATTTGGAGCGCTATAATACGTGAATGGTCCCCAGGTAGACGTTGAATGGCGAGGAGGACCGAGGCTCACCAAGGAACCGACATAGGTAAAGTCTGGAATGGACGTCCCTTCGCGAAACCACTCATTAAAGCGAAAGATATTAATTACCCCTCCCCCATTAGAATTTGCTCCAAAATTCTGCCCGGCTTCTCCGTTCGCATTCCCTGTTCTTCGCATGCCTGAAATGACCGCTGCATATACCTGAGTGGCGTTTCCATCTCTTTGATAGACACTTAATTGCTCTGAATCAGAGTCGTTCCAGTCATTAGAAAGAAGCCAAAGTGTATCCCCCATAAGAGCAGCTGGTACCCATCCGATACTATTATAATCCCCCCATACAATAATCTTTTGATCAGAGACCACCGTCAGCCCCTTCACCAGAGGAGCCCCTGAGAGAGATGATTGCAGCTCTGCTCCATTACGAATACGCACACCATAGTTATTGTGTGATGCACCAGACTCAGGACCATCGAGAGCAAAATAAAACACTAAGCCGTCCTCCGTATCATCATCAAGTGTCTTACCTGCTAAAATTTCAGGGTGCTGATACATACAGTTGAGTAGATTCTGTAAATCAACCTCGAGCGTTACTTCATAACCATTCAATATTGAGTTCGATTGATACTCTCGAAATAGTCGAAGCTTTTGTGGATCAGATGGTCCTCTGTTGCCTACTGAATAATTCACCCCCCCTTCATCAATCTGCCCAGAGCAGCTCATATCGTGCAACGCTGCGGTTGCTGCCGTGTCGATAAGACCGTCTGTGCCTACTACCTCTATACCAGTCGGACTATTATCCAAAACTGGAGCTCCATCCCCATCTAGGCGAAGCACTAATCGGATATCAGCTCTTTGCCAGTAGTCTCCATCCGAGAAAGAGTCCATATCCTCAGGCCTCGGAACATCAACTGGCTCGACTCCCAGCATCACATTTTCATTCCAATTTGAAACATCATTGATCTCGAATCGACTAGCAGAACAAGAAGGAAGGGTGATGAAGTTAGGATTCGTATTACTTGCGACATCTGAAATACGAGCCGTACCTTGATATCCTGAGCATGATGCTTGGGACTTTTGTCCGCGATAGAGATTACTTACCACCGTTACCTGCCCAGTATAATTCGTTGTTCCGCCACTCTGGGTGCCAATATACATATCTCCATTTGTATGCACATGCCCATCGACGGTCATTGATGCTCCGTTAAAGAACTCAAGATCCTCCTCAAAGAATATTGCGAATTGAAACAGAGGAACGAGCCGACTAAGGAATGTCAGCTCAAGAATAGCTTCATTACTTCCTGTAAGGTTTCTTCCCACAGACGTTGCCGTATACCGGTATTCAAGTGCATTCAATCCTTGAAATGCCTCTCCTTGAGGAATAACGATAGAGTATGGATTTTGTTGATCTTCACTGACATAAGTGACTGCATTTTGACCGTTTGAAAAACTATATGTCTGACATCGATAGTCTCCCTCGCCGAGCTGCCCCGCATCACATCCAATAATACCATCGGGTGAAACTCCGTCGGGTTTGCCATAGTCCTCAAAAATACTGCGAATTTCTTCCCCTCTGAGATTAAGCCCGGCTTCAGCTGCATTAAACCCACTCTGACTGTCTTTCGAGGCTTTTACGAGAGCCAGTTCCGTATGCGTGACGGTAAAGTATGCTGTGTATAGAGAAGCAAGTAATGCCAGGAGCATCATTGTTGCTATAAGCGCATAGCCCGCATCAGAGCTCTGCCCTATGGATCGAACTCTCCTCTCATTCATAAGACAGAACATTTCTTGGAAAGAACTCACCTGATATTGAGGATGAGAACTCTCTGTCTTTAAATGCATCACCTCCACTCAACGTTATCATGATTCTCTTGATGTTCTTCCAAGGTATGCCCGAATTTCCGCTCAACTCGGATCGAGTCTCTCCATCTTGCATCATTAAAGAGACCCGAAATGCATCTACATGAAAAGCTAAAGGTCGCGATTCATCAGAAAAATGAGTCGCTGAAACTGATAGCGTCTTATCATCAGAAGAATTAACAAATCGCATTTCTTCAACCAAATAAATACTGGTATTCATTCTTGAATATGTATTCGATAGCGGGCTGATAGAAAAACGATATTCATCTCCAATAAGACTTCCTTGCTCTAGCTCGACAAATTCATACTCTAAAGTCGAGCGATCAAACACAAAAAGACGTAAGACTTCACTATCAGCATCATTTACTCGGTCGAGAACCGTATTGTACATCGGCTCAACATTCCCTACGTAACACGCCGAATCAGCTAAATCTCCAGAGGAGAGAGTCAAGGTGCTGCTTCCCATAGAGGCATCCTCACAAAGCGTTAGAACCTCCGATAACAACCCTCGTCGGAGAATCAGTGTGTCAGATTCGGGCTCTCCATCGATAACCTCTACAGCAGGAAACAAGGCCGGCAAATATTCTCCAGACTGTCGAATATGCATCGATAAAATATCCATTGCAGAGCGAAGATTCCCATTGATTCTGGTACGGTGAACATCATGGATATAGCCATCTCTTACGGTAAGAACTGAAACATACATCAAGCCTGTGGTAAGAGTTGTAAGCCCAGCTGCTACGAGTGCCTCCAATAGAGTAAATCCAGCAGCAGAGGAGATATGATTCAATTTTCTGAGGTAACTCACTAAACAATACTCCTATTTGCTTTAATCGATTCTTACTCCTCCCCCGAGAGCAACTTGAATACTCCTTGACTGAAATCCATTCGTAAAAGAGAAGGTAATATGTGCATCCGAAAATCCTCTGGGGGTGAAGCAGATGTACCAATCCTGAGCTTCCAGAATGACCTCCTCCTCCAACTCTATTGAGAGACCTTCGATAAGAGAAAGAGAGGCGTCTGGGGAACAGCTTGAAGCTGAGTAGGTCGCCAGAATACGAGATGAGGCTGGAGTGACTCGAATATGGGAAGTCGTCGATATTGCTCGTGCACGAGCAAGGCGTAAGAGATGTGAGGTAGAAAACGAACTCTGAGAGAGAGGAGTATCGAGAGCCTTTAAATTAGGAAGAGCCGACATTAAAAGAATAGACATCAGTACAATAACCGCCAATAGCTCAAATTGAGAGAATCCGCCTTGTTGCATGTCGTGACTCTTCATCCTCTCAACATCCCCAGTACTTACACCGCTTCTTTTTCCTCCCTCTCCCTTCAGTTTGATTCGAAGAAGAATCTGATGGAGGAGTAGAGGCTGATGGTGTCGGCGCGGGAGTCGGAGTCGGTAGATTCGACTCATCGAGACTTCCCTCACTCTCATCTGATGTCACACCCCCTCTCTCTAACTGCGTAAAAACCGTCTCTGTCTGGTACACTCTCTCGCCTCGATAGTCTGCTCTTACCCGAAGATGGCGCACTGTATCGGACGAGCAATACGTATCCTCGGGGCAGTATGTAACGTAGACTTGGAACTCACGGAGAGCATTCATTGTAATATTCCGAGGGGAATCAGTGCCATTAAGGGGAAGAGACGAAACTTCCTCATATCGGAGATCATCAATGACGCTTTGAGCGGCTTGCTCTCCTTCAAAGATGAGCTCAGCTGTGTAATTTGCTCTGAGATGAGTGATGAAGCTAGTAGTGGATGCTGCAATCACTACGCCCATAATGGCTAACGCCACTACGACCTCCACAAGAGTAAATCCAGCCTCTTTAGGAATATTTTCCAATGAGCAATACCGCCTCATAGAGAAACCCTAATCCATGCCGCCAGTATTTCAGATCGACGCTATAAGGATTTACTTAATAAATGGGTGCGAAAAATTTCTTTCATGCTCTAGGTGATTTTATGAGATATACCCACAAGACACCTCATCTCAATCACTTAGGGCACTAGAATGCTAACGTTTCTCAAAGAGGAACGACGGGATCACCAAACTTCCGACAACGGTGAAAGAAAATAACACATTAAAAGAGAGTCAATGTTCAGAAAAGAACAATTCCTCTATGCTGGGAGAAACAAAAGGAGCAGAAGTGAGCACATCGTTATCAGATATCATCAGCTCGAGATTTTTTTCTCTGGTGATTCTCGGAGTACTCGGGGCAGTAGTTTTTGGAGCCATCATTTTCTTTCCTTCTCATTCGATACTATTTGAAGGAGATTTTGCGCCCTTTTACGCAGCAGCAACGCTTCTGAAAGACCCAAATACAGCCATTCAGATATACGATCCGGTAGCACTTTCAGCGATTCAAAAACAAATATGGCCTCAAATGACTGGAGTGTATCTTGTGGGGTATCCCCCCTATGTAATCGCTCTCTTTATCCCATTCACAGGGCTCGATCCGGTCAGTGCTAAGGCGCTCTTTGTATTTCTATCAATAACTGCCGTCGTTGTTAGCTCATTTTTCTTAGTGCGAATGTTTCCTCATTCCTCAGATATCCGTGCGCAAACAATAGCCACCTTCTTTTGTTTTGCACCCCTCTTTCACGGTGTTTTCGGCGGACAAAATGCTTCCTTTAGCCTCCTTCTCTTCACCCTCGCTCTTTTTCTCTTCCTGGAAAAGACTCCTCTTGCAGATCTGATATCTGGGTTAGTACTCGGACTCTGGCTTTTTAAACCACATTTCTCTCTGGTAATTATTCTTGGATTTCTATGCGCAAGACGATTTCTCATCTTGCCGACGCTCACATTAACAGCAGTTGGTTACTACCTCTTAGCGAAAAGCTACTTGGGAGCAGATTGGCTACTTCTGTGGCTTCAAGGGCTGGAGCTCTTTGTTCCAGCTGACTTTCAAAACAACTCCCATCAAATGATGAGCCTACTTGGCGTTACTCAGTCCATTCTGTTTTTAGCGCAGATCGACGACCTGACGGCCTCAATTGCGACTTTTGTGATTTCCGGTCTTTCCCTAATCATACTTTTCTTTTCTCTTAAACCTCTTATGCGCACATCGAAAGATGCTCACTTATCCCAAGCTCATGCAATTATAATGCTTGCAAATGTTGCTATTTTGATTTCTCCACACACGCTCTACTATGATGCAGCCCTGTTTCTCCCCGCTTTGTATATCTGGTTACAGAAAGTGCCAGTCAAAAAGCAGGCTCACCTCGTACTGTTTTTCTTGCTCTTTAGTGGACTCTCGGTCTCCTTAAAAGAGGTAATGCCTTTTTCATTGATGCTCATTCCCTCTCTCTGCCTGTTACTACTTCAGAAACCCGCCACCAGCCGAACATTTCTCACAAAATGGTGTTTAGAAAAATGAGTATTTTTAAAACAATATTTTTACTCGCTGTAGCAATAGGCATAGTTTATTTGTCAGAGTTACAAGGGTTATCTTCATTACAACTCGGCTTGATAGATTTCGTTCAGTATTATAGCGCCGCCAACCTTTGGTGGAATGGTTCCAATCCATACAATCCAGATATCCTCTTTCAGATAGAGGTGCAATTCTATCCTTCTCTTGAGGAAGTGATTCGAATGTGGAATCCGCCATTCATCTTCCCGATGATTGGCTTATTTCTCTCTCTTCCCTTCCACTACGCCGCGACGATTTGGTTTTGTTCTTCAATTGTCATTCTCCTATTCACTGCGGCAAAATGCCTGCAAGATTTTTCTGATTCTCCCCGCCAATTGCTCTACTTAGGCGCTCTCGTGGTTCTCTTATTTGTTCCCACCTATGGTTGTCTTCAGCTGGGACAAATCACGCCACTTTTTCTTGCAGGTGTCTTGATGTATCTGCAGAGCTATAGATCGCCCTCTAGCAAGTACGGCGAGATATATGCTGGCTTTGGATTAACACTGACACTGGTAAAACCCCATCTTTTTCTATTGCTTTATCTCTTTGAGTTTGTTCGAAGCTATCACAGAAAAAAGTGGCAGATTATACTGACCTTTGTATCTTTGACATTATTGCTCTGCACTATCTCTACCGCCATCCTTCCCGAAGTCTGGTCTTATTATAGAGAAGCGCTCAAAGCACCGCCTCTTTACTTCCATAGTGCAAGTCTGGGAAGCTGGCTACAGTACTTTTTCAACTCCCAGAGCACCCTCAACCAATTTCTTCCGACCCTCATAGGACTTTTCTTTGGGGTGATTTGGCTCTTGAGTCGATCATCTCAAGAATTGAACTCGCTACCTTTTGCCATGCTTATCATCACACTAAGCGTTGCATTATCTCCTTACAGCTGGCCATTTGATTTTTGTGTGCTACTACCATGCTATGTCTGGATTCTCGTCCAGGCAAAACAAAATCGAAACCTCACTATTAAAATTGCCGCAGGATTTCTTGTGCTGAGCAACGTAGTTGCTCTCGCTCTGGTAAAAAAGATGCAGTTTTTTTTCTGGTTCCCATGGCTGACCTTTATTATCTTAGGGTGGTGCTACTACCAGGTAAAATCCGCGCACACCGGAACACCTGAGACATGAGTGTTATTGCAATCAGCACAGACAGACCGTCTCCTGTTGAAGACTATTGCTTCAAATACCGGTAAGAACAGAATCTCAATAACTGCGGCATCTTAAGAAGTTCGCGCCCGAAAGAGTATCTCAATCCAAGAAATTGATTAAGGGAGAATCACAAGATATCCTATGTGCAGAGGAACTGAAGACTCATGAATCTAGAACCAACATCAGAAAAAGATCCATCTACCCATTCCGAAAGCCCCTCCTTCAGCACAGTATCAACTGTAGTAGATTGTATTCCAGATTCTGGTCCGCTCTTGATCATTCTAGATAAGGACGGCACCTTGGATGAAAAGGTAGTCAATCGAGATAGTGCAAAGGTATCTCCAGCAACGATACATCAAATAATGCGTCTGCAATCACTTACTGAAGTAGATGTGGTTGTAATTAGTGGGCGAAGTGTTGGAGAGCTCAAAGAACTTATTGGGACTCTGCCCGTGAGGTATTATGGACTACACGGTGCCGAAGGTGGCAATGGAGATGAGAGAGAGCTCTTTTTAGCTTCTGATCATTCGGTGCAGAGGAAAGTAGGTCAATTCTCTGAGTCATTCCGTCTAGGACTCAGAGACTCTTCAATATGGACGCCTGAGATTGAAGTCTCTGTCTGTGAAGAGAAAGAAGGAAAGGGATTTGCTGCCCACTGGAGAGCTCATCCCGAAATAGGAGATATTGTGCAAGGTCTCTTCATAGACACGTGGCAGAATTTTCTCCACTCGGACGAATTCCAAATTCAACAGGGGGATTGTGTTATAGAAGTGAAGCTCCCTGCATCAAAAGGAGATGCTCTTCTTCACTATCTGAATGACAAAGGCACTTCACCTCATGCCACAAGGCATATCCTGGTGGTTGGCGATGATGAAACCGATCTCTCAATGATGAAGATTGCTCAAAGCTCAACCCAATCAGTGACCCCCGTTATCATTGAAAGCCTACACCTACACATCCCTAATGCGTTATACCTTCCCTCCCCAAAAGAAGTGCTAGAACTCCTTACGAGGGTCGCGGACAAACGGTCACAGATAAACGATTGCTCCTGAATGATACCCAAGGGTGCGCGATTGCTCCCATACAGTTTGCTTCCTTATCAGACAGGGTCTAGTGCGGATAGCCTGAGAGTCTACTGATTATTTCTCAATGTAAGAAAGCGTGTTCCTTCTCTTCTTGCAATCAGAAGGAGAACGACTTGATCTTTCGTTACGTCATCCAAGAGCTTGTTGTACTCAGAAGGTGAGAGCACAGGTCTTCGATTAAACTCGAGTAGGATATCTCCACGTTGCAATCCTGCCTTCTCACCAGCAGAGCTCGGGGCTACCTGAGCAATAACTATCCCTTCTGGTTTATCCTGCCCCATCTGCCGAGAGTAACGAGGAGTAAGTTCCTCGATAATCAGCCCAATCTTATCTGGCTTTAATTCATTACCCTTTTCTTTCTCTTCCTCAGGAGAATCCTTCAGTTCACCAACGGTCGGCCGTAGCTCAATCTGCTTCCCTTCCCGTACTACTCCTACTTTCACAGTAGTCCCTACAGGGGTATTCGCCACCATGAGCGGGAGGTCATCATGCTCATCAATTTGATTGCCATTGAAGCTTAGGATCACATCCTCGCGCTGGAATCCAACTTCTTGAGCTGGCGTATCCTCCAACACATCTGCAACCAGCGCACCACGCGCCTCTGATAGCGCAAGCGCCTCTTGGACATCCAATGTTACTGGTTGAATAATAACTCCAAGTAGACCACGCGTAACTCGTCCTTTATCTTTGAGCTGAAGCAGAATGCCCTTCGCGAGATTTACTGGCACAGAAAATCCAATACCAATATTAAATCCTGCAGCTGGCGCCCCAAATCCCTGCCTTCCTGGGCTAAATATCGCGGTATTAATTCCAACAACTTGCCCCTTTGTATTCAATAAGGGGCCTCCAGAGCTTCCCGGATTGATTGCTGCATCCGTCTGAATGAATTGGTCATAAGGACCACTTGAACGAACTGGAACCCTACGACTTTTTGCGGAAACAATCCCCGCAGTGAATGTCTGACCGAGCTGGAACTGATTCCCTACCGCCATCACCCATTCACCGATTTCAAGAGAGTCAGAATTGCCCAAAGGCAATGCAACTACAGAAGAGGGCGGCGTAATTTTTATGAGAGCAATGTCTGTTTTTGAATCGGCGCCAACCAGTTCAGCCTGATACTCTGTCTTATCGTCTGGGATTCTTACGACTATCTTTCCACCATTTGCAATTACGTGATTGTTCGTAACAATGTATCCCGTCTCACTCACAAAAAACCCAGATCCGAGAGAGCGACTCGGCGGTTCACTATTCCGCTTCAAGAAAGGCGACAGACCACCCTCTTCCTCCTTCTCCTCATCAGCCCCATTGCCATCATCTGCCCCCGTCTCAGAGGAGATGTTTACAACTGCGCGACGTGCGTACTTTGCTAAAAGAGAGAAATCAGGAGACGCCTCGACCTCCTCGGCACCTAATGCAGGAGTGTGCTCACTAAATAAATTCTCGCTCTCCGCTTGAGCTACGCCCCCAAACACCAAAATAGAGAAAAACACTACAGCGTAGCGAATCCGCCACCCCAGCCTCGAATTGTTCATGAATACATTCCTCTCAAGAAGTCCCACTTGGACAAGTCACTTGACGATATAATAGATATGAAAAGTTCACCATAAAAAGAAGACTGGGCATGCCATAACACCTATGAGTCTTTGGAACGTACAAAGCTTATTCGCAAGCTATGAAGTATCTCCTCTGTTAGTCGTTGCTCCGCCTCCGAAAGATTGCCTCGCGTTTTGAGAGAAAGCATCTCAAGAACATCAATAGAGTGCTTTGCAGCCTGCCGGTTCTTAGGAATATCCACACCAGGAGGAGGCTCCATTTCACCGAGCTGTACCATCGCCTGGGTGGCTAATGACAAGATGAATGAACTATAGTCCAGTGGTGGATGCTCATCGGATTCTGTCGGGGAGTCTTTCATAATAAACTGCTCATCACTGCCATCGGGCTTGGCCATACTATCCCCTTCACTCTCTTCCGCTCCTTGTCTCGATGAAGATGTATTGGAATCCGGAGCTGATATCTCAACTTCTTCTTTGGCCGCTGACCGAGTCATAGATGACGCCGAATCCACTTCCCCATCAGCATCTTTCCGGTTTCCGGACTCGTCAAAGCGACGACGATCTTTTACCTTAAATCCCTCATCCTCTGCCATTATGCACCTCCATGCTCGTCTTCAGATCCTCCCATACTGGAAAGAATCCATCAAGATAATCACTGCCAAGATCTTTCCGTTTCGCATCAAAGCTATATCCAGTACTATTCTCCCAACATGACAGAGAGACACGGCAAACAATACGCAACACTAACAGTCCTGGGCTGTGGAACTTCGACTGGTGTGCCTATTCCGGGCTGTTCCTGTGCAGTGTGCACATCGAAAGACCAAAAGAATAAACGACTCAGAACATCATCTGTTGTTACGCTACCAAACAAAGAAGTCATACTTATTGATGCAAGTCCGGACCTTCGCTGGCAGGCACTCAAACACAACGTCTCTCGAGTAGACGCAGTACTCTATACCCATGCTCATGCGGACCACATTCTTGGTACAGACGACTTACGAGTCTTCAACTTCTGGAAGAAGGGCAGTATCCCCTGCTTTGCCAATCAAGAGACTCTGACCAGCTTGAGAAAGTCTTTTCACTATATTTTTGAACCCGATCCCCTCTATCAAGGAGGAGCACTGGCAAAGCTCTCACTACATGAGGTGTCAGCAGGCACTGCTTTTAACGCCTCGGGACAGTCAATCCTTCCACTTCTCTTGTATCATGGAGATCTCCCAGTACTCGGGTGGCGAATTGGAGATCTTGCGTACGCGACTGACTGCAATCGCATTCCAGAGGAAACAAGGAAATTGCTAGTCGGAGTAAAAACTCTCTTTCTTGACGGACTTAGAGACGAGCCCCATGCGACCCACTTCACAATTTCAGAAGCCATAGACGTAGCGTCCTCCCTAGAGGTAGAGCAAACATTCCTGCTCCACATGACCCATACTGTAGACTACAATGAGGTCAGCAAAAGATTGCCAAGTGGAGTTCAACTTGCTTATGACGGACTGAACGTAGACTTTTTACCGTAAGCGCATTTTTGTACCATCTCGCATCAGGAAACAATACAGCGGAAATGACTGAGGCATTCACGTTCTGGGCATCTCCACTCATCGAGTGCTTATAGTGCCACCGCTCTAGGGGTAGCCGCCTGCTGAGCGTCCAGTTGCTGAATCGGATTCTCTCATTAACGGGCCTGTGCGACTTGAAGTGCTCCCCGATCCACAGGCTTCCTTTTACTGCGTCAAAACGTTACTGCGTCAAAACGGGCGCAGCAGTAGCAACTTGATACAGACCAGATATCTCACCCATGATTTTATCTTGTGAACGGGAACGAGCGATAGCGATCTCTGAAGCCAATAAAGATTTGGCATTTTCAAGCATCTGCTTTTCCCCAAACGAGAGCTCCTTGTTAATACTGAGCACCGAGAGATCTCGAATCACCTCAGCAATTTCAAATACGGAGCCAGTATTGATTTTTTGAGAATACTCACGATATCGGCGATTCCACGTCTGAGTGCCAACCTTCGCCTTCCTATCCTTCAGGATATCAAACACCTGGTCGATCGTCTTTTTATCAACCACTTTTCTCAGCCCCACCGACTCCGCCTGCGCGAGCGGCACCATGGCCCGCATATCGTTTGTTTTACTAGAGCCGCCTGATATGAACTCGATTTGATAAAAGTGCTGACTGGTCCCAGCAATTTGCTTTTCTTCTATGTCCGCGATTACCCCAACCCCGTGCTTGGGATATACAACCTTATCACCCTTTTTAAATGTTCGGTTTTTCAAGGCGCCTCCTCAAAGTGGAACGAGTCTATACTCAGCATACACTCAAAACATTAACGAAAGGTCTGAAAAAAAGTGTTTTTCAGACGAACTCAATTGCTACCCGTGTTGCCTATAATCACGTTCTTGCCTAATACATCATCAACTGGCAAGAATCCGTCGCTATCTCACGAGATCTACCGCATAAACAACCTGAAAATCTCAACCCACGAACTCACCCGTCACACGAATTCAGCAGAGCTATCATTCTAAAGCAGCAAATGCTTCGTTTCTCCGTCCGCATCTACTCTCCCCGCGGCTCTTATCTTCGCATCCTTCTGCCGCATTTTACTTCTACTGCATTTCAGTCCTACTGCATTTCAGTCCTACTGTAATCCAGTCCTACTGCCTCTACAGCGGCACACAATAACACGCACTTCCTTTTGGAAGGTATTCGCGCTCTGCATGTGTATCAGTTAAATATAATTGGGGGATGAGATGCACCACATGTGCAGTGAGAAACGTGCTATGTAAACCTTCGATCTCACCAATATTGTTTTCTGTTTCTAATCTCAAACAATACTGATGGTAAATAGAACGTTTATTTTGCATAGCATAAGTATAGTAGCAGGTTCAGTTTAGGAACTCAAAATCTCCACTCCGTTGAACCAGCACCTCAATCGAGGTGAGCAAAAAACTCACATTTTGTTGATAAATCTTAATATTTCACGATTCGCTTTAAGCTCAGAAAGCGAATTTAGTCCTTGACTTTTACAAAGAGTGGCGACTCTCTTCAGTGCGGAACTTGGCCATGCTGGGCCCTCATAAATGAATGCTGTGTATATCTGAACCAGTGATGCACCTTCAACAAGAAGTTCTACAATCTGCCGCCAGTCATGAACACCTCCTACTGCGATGATTGGAAGACTTCCCTCCGTAATGGCTTCTATTTCTGCTACACGTGCTTTCGTATGGCGATAGAGTGGCGGGCCAGAAAGCCCTCCAGCCTCATCAGAGATTGTAGTAAGGCCCTCACGAGAAATCGTCGTATTACTCGCAATCACGCCATTTACCCCAAGGTCAACAAGAACGTGTAGCAACTCTTCAAGTTGTGCACTTGTCAGGTCTGGGGCAAGTTTTACCAACACTGGCAGCTGTTGACCAACTTCTTCACGAACCGCAAACACAATCTGTTCTAGGGCTTCTCTTGTTTGAAGCGTTCTTAATCCTGGCGTATTAGGAGAGGAGACATTAATAGTGATCCAATCAGCCTTTGGACCGAGCGCTCTTGCACACACTCGATAGTCACCAGCAGCACTTTCAAGATCCGTTGATTTGTTCTTACCAATATTCACTCCGACGTGTATTGGTAATTTCATTCTCGAAAGTACCTCCAGATGCGAGAGCGCTTCCTCTATTCCTTCTGATGGAAAGCCCATACGGTTAATGATGGCTTCATCTTGAACTAAACGGAAAATACGAGGTCGCTCATTCCCCGTTTGAGGCTTCGGAGTGATAGTTCCGACCTCCACATGACCAAAGCCAACGGCTGAAAGGAAAGGCACCATTTGGCTCCTTTTATCAAAGCCTGCGGCCAGTCCAAGGGGATTGGGAAATACTCGGTCAAATACAGTACACTGAAGGATTGGGTCTTGGTATCGCCAGAGACAAGAAAGCAGACTCCTCACCAGCGGGTTCGCTGCAATGGTAGCTGCTCTTACTGAAAAATCATGAACTCTCTCTGAATCAAAGCGAAAGAGCACAGGACGCACTATCGTTTTATACATTCTTCCCTAATCTGGCACTATCTGAACAACTCATGGCGTTAATGTCTCGCTTCATGACGATGGCATCATCACTGAGCTGCTCATAGTAGTTTTCTCTTCTTCCTATTTCTAGAAATTTTGCTGCGCGATAAAGAGCCAGAGCAGCCTCATTCTTTGAGGCCACCTCGAGAAAAACACACGAGACTCCTCGAGACCCAAGTACCGAGAGTCCATCTTCTATGAGAAGTCTGCCATATCCCTCTCCTTGAAATCGAGGGTCAATGGCAATACGCAGCAGTTCAGACTCTGGAGGAACACTCCGATACAGGGCATAACCCACGATTCGTCTCTCAACAAGCACTACAGTCGCAAGAGAAGCTCCTTCTTGAAGTAATCCAGAGATCTGTTCAGTACTCCACGAAGAAACTGGAGGAAAACAAAGACGCTCTAAGGCACCTATTGATTCGCAGACCTCAACTGGGGGACATTCAGACGAGCAAGACCAGTGTGAGCCTCTGCAAAGTGGTGAGGCGCCACCACAGAATGAAAAGAGTTCACACGAAGGTTTCTTCACACTCATGCCTGATGCGGGGAAATGAGCACCCTCTTAACGTTAGGCAGCCAGTGCTTCTTTGGCTTTTTCCGCAACAATTTGAAATGTGCTCGGGTCTGTAACCGCGATATCGGCCAATGCTTTACGATCAAGATCGATATTGGCAGCTTTCAACCCACACATAAGACGACTGTAACTTAGCTCATGGAGTCTTGCTGCTGCATTAATTCTTACGATCCAGAGTCTTCTAAAGTCTCGCTTCCGTCTCTTACGACCGACATACGCATTTCGAAGACTGTGCTCGACCGCCGTCTTCATAAACGTAATACAACTCTTCCTGCGACCTCGGAAACCCTTGGCTAATTTCTTAAATTTATTGTGACGTCGCTTTCCAGCATGTCCTCTTTTTACTCTCATGATTCCTCTCTCTGAAAAACTTTACTACAGACATCCTCTTTATTCCGTCTGCTACTTGCTCCCTGCAACCTCGCTACAAGGCGTGACCTTACATGCCCCGCTTACATACGCACTATTTGCGACTAGCGCATATACGGCAGAAGCTTCACTACTCTCTTTGCATCCGCTGGCTCCAGTACGAGAAGACCCCTGAGATGCCGCATTCTTTTTTGCGAACGCTTCGCGGTATTGTGACTGCGATTCGCTTGCCCACGCTTCACTTTTCCGTTACCGGAAACACGGAACTTTTTATACACCGACCGGTTTGTTTTCATTTTTGGCATATTTCTATCCTCTTCAACTGAAGCTGTTACCGCTAACGTAAACTCGTCACCTATAAAACTCACTGCGCCCGAAACTCAAGAGCTCCAAATCGAGCCACTACACTCGGTAAGCACGACCACTTGGTAGGCACGAACAGAGTCGAACTGTTGACCTCTTGCCTGTCAAGCAAGCGCTCTAACCAACTGAGCTACGCGCCTCTATTCATACTACTCGGTGCCTGAATGCGAACCGGCGCATTCCGTCCTTTCCAGATCGCCAAGACAAATCACTCTGCTCAGCAAACAGAGACAGAAGGTTATGAAATTTCAGTATTTGAATCAATAAGTTGAAGAAAAATTGTCGGCCTTAGCTAAAAAGAGCTCTCTTAAAGCCTATCACTTCGGGCTATTCTAAGGCAGCCTGACCCCAAAGGCCCTCTCGGTACCAATCGAACATAGCAGCTAACACACCAGAACGATTAACAATAGCCCTCATACCTGT
>RFPC01000023.1 GCA_009926305.1 bacterium | reverse complement strand
ATACTCGCTGCTAGCCTACTGTCGCCACTCGCCTCCTTTCATCAGCTGGAGTTTCGTCTCTTTATTATTGTAGTATTAGTGAAGAAGAGTTCATTCGAAGTTTCTCATGCTCATACTGGATTGAAATAATACTGGGACTCCTTGGTAAACAAATGAAATCGAACAATAAAATTTTTCAATCATGTGCGATAACCCTCTTCCCTAACTTTTTCGAACAGTTTGTCGAAACCAGCCTTATTCAAAAGGCTGTTCGCGAGCATCTTTTTCGCTTTTCGACCCTTAATCCGCGAGATTTTGCGCCACCGCCGCACCACCATGTTGATGATATCCCGTATGGTGGTGGCGCCGGCATGGTAATGAGGCCAGAACCCCTTGTTGCAGCGATTGAAGAGGCAAAGAAAAAACTTCATGGAGAAGGCATAGTCATTGCGCCTAGTGCAGCCGGAAAGCCATTCACACAACAAAAGGCGAAGCAACTTGCCCAAAGCTCAGGGCTCATTTTCCTCTGCGGTCGATACGAAGGTATTGATCAACGGGTTCTTGATCACTTCGTAGACGAAGAGATCTCTATTGGCGACTATGTGCTGATGGGCGGAGAAGTTCCTGTTATGGTCATACTTGAGGCCGTGCTGAGACTGCGCTCGGGAGTACTCGGCAATCCGAAATCACTCAACGATGAATCGCACTCAGAGCAAGGCTATCTTGAGGCTCCTCAGTATACCCGACCAGAAGATTTCCGGGGGCATACAGTCCCTGAAGTTCTGCGCTCTGGTGATCATCAAGCTATCTTACAATGGCGAAACGTAGAATCTCAAAAACGAAAGAAAGACAGGGAGGAGTAGTGGGACAACTTGCAGTTTGCCTTCTCCATGAAGGAATGATCGATAAAGCGGGAAATGAAGTAACGACTTCTCTTACACTCATTGACATTCATGATATCTCTCGCTCGGCGAAGACTTATGGACTTATTCATGCCTATATTGCTCATCCCTCTCTTGCTCTTCATCAACTGGCAATGCGGCTAACGTCCCACTGGAAGGAAGGCTATGGGTCTACGTACAATCCAGACCGAAAGTCTGCTCTCGACAACATGACGGCTCTCCACACGCTCGAAGAGATTATTGATGATCTAGAGAAACAAACAGGAAAAAAACCAATACTTGTAGCTACCTCAGCCAAGGGAGGGGGCGGCAGAACAAGTTATAGCCAACTCAAGCAGTCTCTTCACTCTGATGACAACGTATATCTTCTCATGCTGGGAACAGGATGGGGGATGGGTGATGCCCTTCTTGAGAGGGCAGAACTCTTCCTGGAACCCATTTACGGACCAGGAGACTACAACCACCTATCGGTACGTTCTGCATGCGCAATAATGCTTGACCGTCTCATGGGAATCTAGGCTCAATTCTACCATAAAACAGCTACTTATCCTCACCCCCCTTCGGTAAGCCGCAAACCAAAGCTACATAGCAGTCAAAAGAGCTCATAACTTTTCTACAACTTAATATGCGTAGAAGAGTGAAAAAGCGGGCTGTCTCGAAAGAAGTCAGATTTTTTCGAGGCAGTCCAGAAGTACAATATTACTAGAGGTCATTTTTTTGAGGTTATTTAAAGCATGCGCTTTAAGAGCAAACATGAGGTTTTCGATATACGCTGTTGTTCCTGCTCAAACACAGACAGAAAGATTGATGAAACAAAGCATTATGTGTGAGGTTCTCACTGAGGTTTCTTTATAGAGGTTTTCTGAAATTAAATTTCAAATTAGAGGTTATCAATGCAGCATATCATCAGATCTGTATGAGAGTGAGGCGTTGAGCACTTTGCGAAGAGTTCTCAACGCCTCACTCCTAAATCATCATTATATCACGACCTGGACTGCCGCTTTTTTCTTCGTTTACCGCAATACAAGCAACACAATCACCCCCAGCAGAATTCTATACCAACCGAAGGAAGCAAGTGAAAATTTCTTCAGAAATCCGATAAACGTTCGGATAGCAATTAATGCAACGACGAACGACACAACAAAACCCGTCGATAACTCAGTAAATGCCCCCTCTCCCAACGAACCCATATTTTTGTATAAATCAAATAGCGTAGCTGCAAACATCACAGGAACAGCAACAAGAAAAGAGAACTCAGCTGCTACGGTACGTTCAAGTCCAAGCCATATTCCACCAATAATGGTAGCACCAGAGCGTGAAATGCCAGGCCAGAGGGCTAGAGTCTGAAAACATCCTATGAGAAAACTCTGACGAAAAGAAATATCTTCAAGCGAGCTAACTGGACTTTTTAAAGTCTTTCTCTCAATTCCGATCAGAGCAACTCCTCCGACAATCAGTGCTATTGCCACCGGGATTGGTCTAAAGAGCATTCCCTTAATAATTGAATGAAGAAGGAACCCCAGGACAAATGCTGGCAAGCATGCAAGACAAAGCTTCGTGATACCCTGCCATCCTGAAAACCCTCCTGATGAATTAAATCGCAGAAGGTGCAAAAAACGATTGGGATAGAGAAATAGGACTGCAAGAATAGCTCCTAGCTGAATGAACACTTCGAACGTCTCCGCAGCTGGACCATGATACGTGAGTGCCTCTCCGAATAAAATAAGATGACCAGTACTTGAAACCGGAATAAATTCAGTTAATCCCTCAATAATTCCGAGGAGGATTGGTATTCCATACTCTCCACTACTATCCATGCCTCACTCCTCCTCCATCACTTTTATCCAAGACAAAGCATGATATACACCCCATAACCAATGAGCATCATTAGCCCAAGATGTCTTCCTATCGTTCGCTTGAGAAATAGCATCGGCAGAATAATGCCACATGATATCCACATATACGGCATATCAAAGGAAATAGCGTTCCTTACCACAGGAAGAGGTTGAATCAAGGCCGTGAATGAAATAACACACAATACATTAAAGATATTACTCCCTACTGCATTCCCAACCACTAAGTCAGGTTCTCCTCTTCGAGCAGCGAGCACTGTAGTTGCGAGCTCAGGCAGTGATGTCCCGAGGGCAACAAGCGTTACGCCGATTACAAGCTCCGACACACCAACCTTGCGAGCTATTGAAACTGCATTTTCAACGATAAGCTCTGCACCAATAATCAAACCAATCAGACCTACGAGAATAAGAAGAAGTGCACTCTTGGTCTTTGCTTCAGGCTTCTGCTCCAACTCTTCTTCTTGAAATTCCTCAATAACAGCTCGTTCAGAAGATGTTACTTCTAGATAATTCATGAAGAGATAGCTTATAAAACCGAAAACAAGAATGGCACCATCAGCACGAGAGATAACTCCATCGATAGAAACGATAAAAAAGATTCCTAATGCGATTAACATGATTGGATAATCTTTGTGAACAATGCTTCGGGCGACATCTACGGGAGCAATCAATGCGGTTAGTCCTATTACCACAAGAATGTTAAATATATTACTTCCTACAACATTTCCTACTGCTATATCGGCAGTCCCTTCAATAGCAGCTGCAACAGAAACAAAAAGCTCGGGCGCTGAAGTTCCAAAGGCAACAACAGTAAGACCTATAATTAAAGTAGAGACTCCTAATCGAGCGGCAATATTAGTGGCACCCTTAATGAGCGCATCAGCACCCGAAAGCAGTATGCCAACTCCACAACACAATAAGAGTATTTCAATGAACATCTTTCTTCCTTTCAGGAGCTCTTCTTCCCCTGAACACTAGCAGAACGTTCAGATAATCAAAATTCCCCTTATCATTAGCACCCCATTTTGGGCTATATTGCTCGGTATGAAACTTCGAATGCAATTACGAGAGATTATTTTTGGTACTCATACCAGGGCGGGAAGAGCTTTTGATATGGCTCTTATCTGGCTTATCTTACTCAGTGTGACTGTAGTGTGCTTTGATAGCGTGCAAAGCTACCACGATAGACATGGTGACTTACTGCTCCAGCTCGAGTGGTGTTTTACTATCATTTTTACGATTGAGTACTTACTTCGAATCTATTGCTCAAGACGACCTGCGCGTTATATGACCAGCTTTTTTGGCGTAGTCGATCTTCTTGCCATCATTCCCACCTATCTCAGTCTTTTTGCCCTGAATACACAATTCCTTATTGTTATACGAGCTCTACGTCTCATAAGAGTTTTTCGTGTTCTACAACTTGCTCAATTTATGGGAGAGGCATACTCACTGCGACAAGCGATAAATTCAAGCCGTCATAAAATTACGGTATTCCTCCTCGGTGTATTAATTACAACCATCGTTGCTGGCTCTATCATGTATATAATCGAGGGGGCATCTTCAGGATTTACCAGTATTCCACGGGGGATCTACTGGGCAATTGTAACTATTACAACGGTTGGATACGGCGATATCAGCCCGCAAACGCCTCTCGGGCAACTCATTTCTTCAATTCTGATGATTTGTGGTTACGGCATTCTTGCCGTTCCAACCGGCATTGTCAGTGCTCAACTTGCTCAAGGACAGAACATGTTGTTGACAGGACGATCTACGGGGGAAAATTGCATACTCTGCCTAAGCCAGGGTCATGACGAAGATGCACGATTCTGTAAAATCTGTGGTCGCGTCCTCTAGCGATTCACGGCATACATGAATTCAAGGTACACGTAGCAGCACACGAACGAAAACAGGGCAATCAAACAAACAGCGTAATCAAACAGGGCGCTTCAGCGTAATCAAACAGGGCGCTTCAGCGTAATTCAACAGGGCGCGCTAGAGGTAGAACGGTCCATTCGGAACATCCACGTTCTCTACCTCGCTAATCAGGGCGGCAAGAGCTGCATGATCGAATAAAGAGGCTCGCTCTGATGATGTGAATTGTGAATCTCTGATGGAACGCTTCGGATTGATGGTTAGCACCTTGCTCCCCGGACTGAATTCTCTGGGAATCGTGCGTTCACTGCGGTAGTGAGGTAGAGAGACGAGAGATGGAGACTTCCCATCTGAGGCCTTCCTCTTACGCGCGCGTTCTAAACGCCTGTATGTAATTATCTTGTCCTTATCCATACTCAGATAGTATCACCGAAATTTTCCTCCAAGGGAAGAGCTATCCCCTATCTTACTAAAATGACTTACTATGGAATGGAGGCAACTCCATCTTCTATAGCTCGCTCCTTTACTCGCTTGGCCACAATCTCACCAATTTCTCCTCTGAATACGCTCGGAATAATATAGCGTTCGTGGAGTTCTTCTGCAGTTACAGAATCAGCGATCGCTTCTGCGGCAGCTATCTTCATACCCTCTGTGATATCCGTTGCCTTCGCATGAAGTGCTCCTCGAAAGATTCCAGGAAAACAGAGTACGTTATTTACCTGATTCGGATAATCACTACGACCCGTTGCTATGACACGAGCAATATCCTCAATCTCTCCAGGCATTATTTCTGGAATTGGATTGGCTAAAGCAAAGACGATTGGGTCCTTTGCCATCCGTGATACATCATCGCGGGTAATCGCACCTGGTTTAGAAACACCGATAAATACGTCTGCCCCCTTCAATACATCTCCAACACTCCCCTTAAGATTTTCAGGATTCGTTAATTTAATAACTTCCTCTTTCACTGGATTCATTCGCTCCTTTCGCCCACGGTAAACCGCGCCGGCTCTATCACACGGAACTATATCCTTCACTCCTGCAGCTAATAACATTCGAGTACAGGCGACACCTCCCGCTCCAAATCCATTCACTACAACTCGAATCTCTGATAGCTTTTTACCTATAATCTTCAGAGCATTCATGAGACCCGCTAGAACGACAACGGCCGTTCCATGCTGATCGTCGTGAAAAACAGGAATGTTAAGTTCTGCTCGTAGACGATCCTCAATTTCAAAACATCGAGGAGCGGCAATATCCTCTAAATTGATACCACCAAAACTTGGAGCTATCGCTTTCACCGTCTGAATAATCTCTTCTGTATCTTGAGTAGCAAGGCAGATGGGAAAAGCGTCCACCCCAGCAAATTCTTTAAAGAGAACGGCCTTTCCCTCCATAACAGGAAGCGCTGCTTCAGGGCCAATATCTCCAAGGCCAAGTACGGCACTTCCATCTGTAACCACTGCAACGGTATTCTGCTTTATCGTATAGTCGTAGACATGCTCTCGCTTCTCAGCAATAGCAAGACATACTCGGGCAACTCCCGGAGTATAGGCCCTTGAGAGTTGATCGGTTGTTTTTAGCGCTACCCGTGAGTTCACAGAAAGTTTCCCCCCAAGATGTAAGTCAAAGGTATCATCCTTCCAATCGAGTAGCTCAATGCCATCAAATGTTTTTACCGCTGCAACGATTTCCTCAGCTTGTCGGTCACTCAGACAGTTGACCGTTACATCTCGAATCAGAAAATTTGAATCTCCATAAATGAGAGAGAGATCGCTCATCGATGCACCTCTCGATGCAACTTCTTGTACCACCTGCAGAAAACATCCTGGGCTATTACGAATCTTTATCTTTAAGGTAACGGAAAATCCAGCAGACGGCTTTTGATAGGGTGTAGTTTCCATATTATTGTTTCTCTAAGAGTCTTTTTTCTTGAACTCTATAATCCATGAAGTTCACATATGGAATCAAGATTTGGTGGTGCTCTTTTATCTGCTATAATAGAAAAAAGTCGAGAACTACGGAGCTTTCGCCATTCATGCCTCTGAAAAAGACTGTATCAGTCATAATACCGGCCAGAAATGAGGAGTCATTCCTTCCGCGGTGTATTGCTGCTCTGCAATCTGCATCCCAATTTGCAAATTGCAGCTTAGAGATCATAGTTGTTCTCAATCGATGCACGGATAAGACTGAAGAGATTGCAAACGAACTCGGCTGCATAACGGTTCGTTGCGATAAAAAGAACCTCTCTGCGATACGCAATGTGGGAGTTTCAAAAGCGAACTCGGAATGGATTGCCACTCTCGATGCTGACAGCATTGTCTGTCCTCATATATTTAAAAGCATCCATCAGGCTCTGGAAAATCCAAAGACCGTAGGCGGTGGTGTAATGATATATCCTAGTCGTTACTCCCCTGGTATCATTCTTACCGGGCTGCTCCTTCTGCCGATTGTCTTACGCTATGGCATTTCGGGAGGAATGTTTTTCTTTCGAAAGGACGACTTTCAACGTATCGGGGGGTTTGATGAGAATCTTGTTAGTATTGAAGATATTGACTTCGCAATCCGTTTGAAAGCACTGGGCAAAAGTGACAATAGAACATTTCGTACATTATGGAAGACATATATCACGACTTCGACTCGCAAATTCGACCACTTCGGGGACTGGTACTTTCTACTCCGTCCGCATCTTCTCTGGCGGCTATTCCGGGGGACCGACCGGGATGCGTCAAACATCATCTGGTATGACTTCAAACGATAGGACTTTCAAAATACACTGAACGAGCAAATTTTTCCTCAATTACTGCTACGCCATACCGAAGATAGGGCAGAGCTAAAATAAAGATGAAGTCCAGACGCGATACTTGGATGTGACAGCCTACAAAGGCTTTTTATCAGATATCCTTACTAATGCTCGCCTCTCCAAATCACTCGCCTCTGCGTTACGGTCTACCAGAGGCTTCTGAGGTGAACTCATTCTGATAAAGCTTTTCAACTAACGCTGAAAAATTCTTCATGACTACTGGACGCTTTACCTTGAACGTCGGGGTCAACATCCCATTTTCAACCGTAAAGTCCTCTGAAACTATCTCAAAGCGCTTAATCCTCTCATACTCAGCAAGTTGAGCATTACCTCGCTCCAACTCCTTCCAAAGAAGATCACGAACGGCTTGATTCTGTGCTAAAGATGCATTGTCTAAATCTGATATGCCTCGCTTTTTCGCCCAAGCAGATACTGCTGACATGTCTATGCTCAGTAAGGCGGTGATAAACGGTCGTCCATCGCCCACCAGAACTACCGCTGAAATAAACTCTGATTGCTTCATCAGTGCTTCAATATCTTCGGGTGCAATATTTTTCCCATACGAGGTGACGATGATATCCTTTTTTCTCCCTACTATTGATAGATAACCATCAGGCGCGACTTCACCAAGATCTCCAGTATGAAACCAGCCATCGGGATCCCATGCAGCCTGTGTTGCAGTTTCACGACCATAGTAGCCCTGAGTAATGTTTGGTCCCTTGTAGAGAATCTCCCCATCTTCTGCTATCCGCAGTTCAATATCATCAGCAATTACAGGACCTACCGTACCAATACGTTTCTCACCATATCGATTCACGTTACACGCTACACACGTTTCTGTTAACCCGTATCCTTCCAAGATCTCCATGCCCAGCATGTCAAAGAAGCGTGCAACATCAGGGTTTAGCTTGGCCCCGCCAGAGATGGAATAAAGAAAGTTCTTCCCAAACAACTGCGCTTTGACCTTCTTTCTCAGAAAGCCTGTTAGAGCATAGGCTACTTTTTGACCAAACGTAGGTTTCCCGAAATAAACACCACGAGCTGACCAAAGCATTAACGTTAAAAGCTTTCCAGAGACCCCTCCTGCCTTAGATTTTGCTATAACTCCAGATTGCATCTTCTCTAATAGTCGGGGAACAACGGGTACGACTTCAGCACTTAACTCACGAATATCTCTTGTTACTGACTCTGGATCAGCCTTGGATGAAAGTGGATCTTTAATAGCTGGGAAATAAAGCTCAGCAGGAGCAAGGAATCCGACATATCCCATGAGCTTGGCAAAGGCATGCGCGAGAGGCAAAAAGACCATTACGGTCGAGTCTACCTGTAACATTCCACATCCATATACTTGCCGAACGTTTGCAAGATGGTTTCCGTGCGTTTGGATTACGCCCTTTGGTGGACCTGTGGTTCCTGAGGTATACACCAAAGCAGCCATATCCGAGCGGGTAATATCCGAATAGGCAGCATCAAGAGATTCTGGCTCAGGTCCCGCTAAGACCTCACGAAGTGGCGTTACCAGTTGATGCTCCTCTACCGATTCAAAAGCAACAATTTTCTTTAGGCCGATCTGTACACTTGAAGCCTCCCTATCTTCTGTTGCTGGCACCCTCAGTGGTGCACTTAAAAGAACCTTTAACTTATCAACTTGCTCTTGATTCTCAACGAAAACAACAGAGGCTCCTGAATCAAAGAGAATATATCCAACGTCATCCGAGGGGATTGATTGATAAATTGAAACCACCACAGCTCCCAAAGTGTGGGCAGCCAGATCGCACTCCATCCATTCAGGACGAGAGGATGAAATAATTGCAATCTTATCACCACGAGCGACTCCGATGGACTTTAAAAATTGGGCTATTTTTTTTACCCGCACCTCCACCTCTCGAAACGTCCGTCTACAGCGCTTCCGAGGCTCTCCATTGCCATCCGTTGCGGCATCATATATCGCTTGTTGATACACTGGGGTATCTGGTGCTGATCGCGCGATAGAGTAGAATGCTTCCGCCAAAGAACCGAATGAATCTAAATCAGAAAAGTGAGTCATACTGGTAATTCTCTCACGATTATGGTGAGGGAGCTACTAGGAAGAGTGAGCAATTCTTGAAAATTTATAGCATGCGCTCTAAATCAATCTTCAAGCACAGCCGATGCGACCAGCTCTTCTGAAACATCATTTATATTTACAAGAGAGAGCTGAGGTCTACCGAGGCATAGGTAGATGGTTTTCGAACCTTTCCTGTACTATCTTTTCCGACGGCAAAAAAAGTCCCTCGAACTTCAAGGACTTCTACTGAGACTACACTCTCTGGCCAAGTGACCTCCTGGTTGAGGTGCCACTCTGCTTCACTTAAAATCCCTGCTCCCTGCTGCCATTCGTCCAATCTGACAAATTTCGATAGATTGTTATCACAAACAAGCTCAAAGGCCGATTCAAGTGGAATACCAAACTTGACCTTATTCCAAAACATCGTGTACGCCACATCCGCTAATCCATCAAGCATCTCCTCGCGATCTGGCCTCCCTCCATTTGCCTTATAGACAACATCATTCGGCTTTGTAATCGGTTGTCCATCGATATACGGAGTTACTCCCAAACCATGGATCACATACTCAAGAACTTCCGACAAAAGAAGCTGAGCTCCAAGCTCTCGGTCTGAGTCACTGCCTTCGTGAAACTCATCGCCACATACTTGTCCCGCTAAATGAAAAAATTGTTGAATTTTATCTGATTTCATTAGAGCACCCTTATCGCTGCTTTTCTTATGCCATTGGTTTAGCCTACTATCAAGGAAACGACAAGGATTGAGCGATGCAAAGAATAGATGGAAGAAAAATTGATGAATTACGCAAGGTAAGATTTGAACCGCACTTTGCACCGAATGCTGAAGGGTCGGTTCTCGTACACTGTGGCAACACAAAAGTACTGTGTACGGCTACACTAGAACACCGAACGCCAAAGTGGATGGCAGCCGAAGAGGGCACCGGAGGATGGATAACTGCAGAATATTCGATGCTTCCTCGATCAACGACAACACGGGTTCGCCGAGAACGAAATGGCGCTAAAGGCAGGACCCAAGAAATACAACGACTCATTGGCCGTTCGCTTAGAGCTTCAGTAAACCTTGAGCTCCTTGGGGGAAAAACAATCCTTATCGATTGTGATGTAATCCAAGCTGACGGCGGAACCCGCACTGCATCAATTACAGGTGGGTATATTGCTCTTCTACTTGCGCTTTTACCTGAAATAGAAAATGAAAGTATCTCAAAAGATGTCCTTCGTGCTCCAGTAGCAGCAATCTCAGCTGGAATAGTTGAAAACTCTCCTGTATTGGACCTCTGTTATGAAGAAGATGTCAGAGCTGAAGTTGACGCAAACTTTGTCCTCACTGGAGAAGGAAATATTGTAGAGGTTCAAGGGACAGCTGAAGGGAAAACGATCTCAAAGAAAGATTTTGATGAGCTCTTCTCTCTTGCTCATCAAGGCATTACACACTTAATCAACCTTCAAAAAGAAACATTAAAGCAATACGGACTCTGACCCACTCGTTAAGCGCTTAATGAGACGCGGATGATTTGAACGGCTCAAGAATGCTTACGACCTCAGCTGCCACTTGCTTGGTCATACTGAGCGCTCTTCTCTTCCTGTTTTTTGCTTTCTTTCTCAGTTTCCTCGCTTCAGCGCGCTTTCCAGCTCTTCTCAGCTTGCGGGCTTTTTTCTTGATTTTCTTGGAGCGTAAATGCTTCTTCTCTGCTTTTTGCAACTTCTGAGCCTGCTGCTCAAGTTGAGGCTTTAAGGCCTGTATTACTAGGAGTTGTTGCAATGGAGATTCACCAAGGAATGCAGCAGCGACTGGCTGTGGATTCAATATCCCATCAGAAATCAGTTGCTGAATTTTATCTTCTAATACACCGATCAGTAATTCGAGCAACTCCATCAGGATCAACTGAATCCCGCTCTCGAGACCTTCTCCAAGTCCAAATGAAGCAAGAATGCCTTCTGCGTCTGCGTGAGCTCCATCAAGCAATGCTTGAGCCTCTTCCTCAGTAAGCGCACCCCCTCCACCTGCACAACCTGTAGGAGGCTCTGGCTGCCAAAAGTTTATCTCACCTCCATTGCCCCGATTTGTCTCGGTAAAGCAAGTAGCAGCATCGTAAATTGACACCTGGTCATCTGAAGCCACCATGAAAAACGAAGAGCCATTCTCAGACTGTACGGCTCCGACCTGCTTACCAAATCCAACAGCCGGATCTGCTATGGTAATGGCTGTATTTAGATTTTCGTCGCTAAACGAGAAAAGCATCACATAGTTGCCTCCCGGAGCTCCTGCGATAACCTCAGGATAGAGGTCATAATTGAGGTTCCCGAGCGCAGCCACATCGTACCCGAACTGATGACCCGCTTCCTCTCGATAAAAGAGAAACGAGTCTATCAACTGACCATTCGAAGGATTATGTACCGCTGCAACGACCACACCACCTGCGGTTGGAGGCAATGTTGCTTGTGAGTACGTTGTACACGAGTTAACGGGGAGTACAGTTGAAGCATGTCCTTCTCCTGGTCCACCAGCTACACTCGTGAAGCCCATCATGAGTTCTCCTGTATCGTCATTGACTGTTTCTCCTGCTCCTGTTGCTGCAACGGAAAATCCGATCTGCTGCTCAGTTAGAGGATAAAAAACACTCGAATTTGGAACATTCAGAACCTGATTCGTCTGAAACTTTAGGTAGGTGACGATGCCCACATCATGTAAGTCTGGAACATGCTCATCGATACTTGCTCGTACGCCAACAACGGCAAACTTACTCTCGTGATCTATCGAAACATCCTCATAATAATGAAAGATGAGATCTCGCATAGGAGAATGTCCAGGGTGTGATGGGTAAATTTCTTGTAAAGCCTGACTGAGTTCTGGAATGGAAGGAAGGCCAAGTTTCTGATGTGGGAGACCAAAAAGAGTATTGGTATCATCAGCAACTCTTATTCCCCCCGCTACCATCGCTCCATCCGAGAGGATACAATTGCCCGCAGGCCACCAACAGGTCTCTCCATTCTGAAAAAAATAATTCTCCGTATATTCTTGACCATTCATGAGAAAACCAGTGTTTCCGGTGGAAACATAAAATCGTCCCTGCATCCCAAGGGCACTACACGTGGAGTTGTAGCTACATAAATAGTCATCATACCAATTATCCCATGCATAGCCCCCAGGCCTATAGACCCGTATCCAAGGAAAGGTAATCTGGGGCTGAGAACCTGCTAGATTATTATTTCTTTCATCGATAAAACCTTCGAGCGGTGCTAGATCTTGAAGGCTGAACTTATGAACGGTTCTCTGGCTTAAAGGCGATGAAAAGCTACTTCCGCTTCCATTCACTGCCTCGTATGAATGCAGCGAAATGCTGAGAGTCTCTCCATTTGTTGCAAAATGAGGAGTGCCCCCGAGAGGAAGTGGCATCTGTCCAACTAAAATTGGCTGTCCTGAGGCATCGAGTCGATAAGCATAAACAGTAAGTCCCTGACGGATTATTGCAGTTTGTCCTAAAAGTGTTGCCCCTCCGGTGATATCAGTATGAATTTGATTTGCTCCATGGGGTATTATTCCTACAGGCTCACAGCCTGCTGGATTTTCTTGCGCATGAAGCGAAGTGCACCACAGAAAGAGGCATATAAAAATGAATGATAATAATCTGTCTGGTGAATAGCTCTTCAAATCCCACCCCTAGTAAAAACCTCTGCGTACCTCACGGTACAGAAGCTCGACCTCTTTTCCCCAAAAGATGTAAAGTCTCAACTCCTCTACTAAGGGATATGAACGAAAAATGACGAGATGTTACAGATTATTTTGCCTGCAGAGATGGAGAAAGCGTGGGAGAGAGCCGTTGAAGGTGGAGCAAACCGTATTTGCCTACAGGAGTTGCTGTAATGCTCTTATAAACCCCTGATAATGTGAAGAATTTTTATAAGAATCGAAAAAGTGCCTTTAGTGCTTCCTCAAGATAGGCAGAAGAGGGGAATTCACGAGAACATTGAAAAACATGATCCGCTCCCTCAATGGGCTCAAATTCAGATTGCTCTCCCCATTCTGCAAGCTGCTGTCCACAAGACAGCGGTACTCTCACATCTTTTGTACCATGAATAATTTGAAGTGGCATGGAGAGCGATCGTACGTATCTTTCCACTCTATTCGGCTCTCTCTCCATATCTTCCAAAATCTCAAGCCCCAAGGCAGTCTCTATGCCTAATCGCTGTATCGGATAAGGGATATGCCCTAATTCTTCCCATATTCGTCGATGCTCTTCTGTTAATCCAAAACGAGATGGCTCAGTCCCTGAGGGCGCTGACCAAACACTCACTCGTTCAATGACATGACTTACCTGAGAATCTGAAGCCGCACCAAGGGCAGATACCCCTCCTCGACTATGGCCGATTACAATGATACTTTTTACCTCTCCGAAGACATGATCTTTCGATATTACATCAATGAGAGAAACCAACTCTTGTCGCTCATGTTCAAAGGTATTTCGCGAAAATCCTTCGGGATCCGTGAGTTGGCCGGTTGTCGCATCCATGCCATTTCGAGAAAAATCGGGAATTAGGCTCGAGATACCTCTTTCAGCAAGAAATTTGGCAATCTCAGGAAGAAATGCTAACCGGCGGTGAGCAGAGAATCCGTGACAGATAACTGCTACTTTTCCGCGATCTACCGCTTCAGGGGCTCGGTACCAATCCGATTTCAGAGCGATCCCATTACCAAGTTTAACGAGGATTTCCTTCATCGTACTCCCTTGAACACAAATAACTTCCTCATTTTACTGACAGTATGCACATTCAAAATATTTGAGTAGTAACATTTTTGCCTCTATATTCTTTAGTATATGAGTTCTTTCACTTTTTCGCGAATTGCATTCAGGTTCTTACGTTCTTGGCTATAAACAGGGAATCTCGTATGGCACTTCTCTCTAAATTCAAAAAGACCTCCACGCAAAGTCTATCATGTGATTCAACACCGCACTTAAATTCTCAGAGACACCTGATCGGCGTACAAAAGTTTTACTCTAAACAAGAGATGGAAAGCTCCGCTCGATACCTATTCGCTATAAATCGTGGCCATGGACGCTCGCGCTTCTTATCGGATCAAGGACGAGACCAAAACACTCTAACGATTAAAAAATAGCGAGCTGAATTTCTTTATCGCTCGCCATTTTCATCAACGTAAAGCTCAAGTTCTGCAATAGACCAATCAAGTACTGGATGAGCCCCAATCTGCTTTATAATTATTTCAACGAGTGGTTCTTCATATTCTTTTACATATACTCGCTCCTGCTCATAGCTGAATGGCCAATGAAAGTCGTGATGAGGTGAAACTTGACACTCTCTGTAGTAACAGACCGTCTCAAAATCTGCCCGAGAAAAAAGAGTCATCGTGGTTCCGCTTTGAGAAATCCCTTTGATGACGAATTGTCTCGCGTAATCATGCTCCCAATCTCCAAGAAAATATCGAAATGCTTTAATATGCTTTGGTTCTTGAAAAACAATTCGAAACTCCATTCCTGGTCTTTGTGGCTCTCCGCTTCCCCAACGAGTTTTTATATCACCATCAAGAGCGTTAAGGGGACTGAGCTCCTTGCCCTTGGTATTCGTAGAGACCTTCGCCAACTCCTCAGCTTTTATTTTTCTCAGCTGAAGCGGTGCTTTTGGAGACAAGTCATAGAGAAGAATATATCCTCCCACCTCTTCTCGAATGAAAGAGTAGTGATACATTGCTAATGCCCTCTCAAGAATCGATGCCTGCAAAGGAGCCAATACAAACGGAATATCCCATCGATCTTGACGCTCATAAGAAGGTATTCGTACTTGTGATGGCTGACCAAACACGGTGAACGTAACCCGCTGTTGAGTTTCATACGCCAGTCGATATCCCACCCAGTAGTTGGTATAAACATGTGAGATACCAAGCTCGGAAAGACGTTGAATAAGTGGCGCATGATCACGAGCTACACGTTGTTCTCGAAAGATAAATGGCTCTCCTGGAATAGCGCGCCCATGTAAGTATGCAGAACTTAAATGAAGCCCGAGAATCACCGCAAAGAAGGAAACTCCCAGCCCACGACTCAGATGATAGCTCTGTGATACTGCCGCACCGAACAGTGGGAAAAAGACTAAGTACAGCGGTAGCAGATACCTTGGAGCTTGTGAAAGATCTCCATAGGGACTTGAAACAAAAATCAGGGCTGTAGAGGCAAAAACTCCGACCAACATCAATACAGCATCACGCGCCACTGTCCCCTTACGAATGCCATACCAAAGAAAGACTATCGTAATCAGAAAAATGATAAACAAAAGGAAAAGGGAACCAGAAAACAACTCCTCGGTGTGCCAATATTGCTTCGCTCCAAGAAGGATAGGAAGTGAATTCTCTATAAATCCTCGAATATGGCTTCCATACTGAACTTCTCCTCCCCGAAAGAGTTGAGCGAAAGATGCAAACTGATTCTGAAGATTATAGAGCCAAAATGGGAGTCCTCCAAGAATTGCAAGGATTGTACATCCAAGAAAGCTCCAGCCCAGGGTCTTTGCTTTCTCATGATAACTTTCATTTTGATGCCAGAGCTTCCAGAAAACAGCAAAGGCAATGGGTAGATAGACATAGACAATTTGATTATTGGTCCACCATCCAAACCCAAGTATTACCGCAATAATTCCTAATCGAGTCCAATCAGGTCGCTCATCTCGCAACCAATAGATCGTGAGCAGCACGGCAAGTGCTGCAAAAAATACAATCTCGATGAATCCGCCACGAGCCTTGGTGCTCCAGACCAAAAGCGTACCGGGACCAATAGCACAAAGCGTAGCACTTACAATTCCAGCTAAGCGTCCAGCAAGCTGTACACCTATAAAATACACGACGAGAATAAATAGAAGCGAAAAAACAAGGGGGACAACTTTTATCCATGCAGGATGGAATCCAGCTAGCGAATAAAGCGCGCTTACAAGCATCGCCTCCAGACTTCCCATGTAATGCTGCCCATAATAAAAAACCGGCACTGTTGCTCCCTGGCTGATGTCTTGAGCCATGAGTCCTACAATCGCTTCATCTGAGTCCACTCGAAAATTACTTGCAGCAAGAAAATCCCATCTGAGACCAGTGGCAAGAAACAGAAGGATCAAAAGAACGACCCCATCTCTCCACTTCACTTGGCGCTCACTGACTAGAGACATACTCAATCACCAACCCACAATGCACACAGAACAAGAGATACCAGAGGGAATACCCCTTTTTGAGCTATTTTTCCTCTCGAAGCTCGGCAATAGTCTATATCCTCTCTATTGCAGATTCCAGCACCTGCCCTACTTTCTCCTGATTACCAGGCATCACAGCCCCTCTATCTCTCACAGAATGCCCTTGACTCTGACTCACGACTCCCTTGAAGATATCCGAGAACCGCAAAGATAGAGTGAGTTTATAGGTATGGAAGACTTTCTTACATTAGAAGGGATTATCGGTCTGGCTCTCCTAACACTGGTAGAGCTCGTGCTGGTTGTTGATAATGCTCTGGTAGTAATTCTTCAATGTAAACCGCTGCCGGAAAACCAACGAAGATTGATAGAAAGACTCGGTCTCATACAAGGAGCGGTAGTCCGAATCATTCTTTTGACTGCCCTCTCTTGGCTAACAGCTCTTACTGCTCCAATAGGAATCATTGAAAACGTGCTGGGTCTAAGCATCTCTTACAATGAACTTATTTCACTCGTAGGAGGTCTTGTACTCATGTGGATTGCGATCAAGCACTACAATGATCTCGGGATGTATCATCATCACATGCGTTCAAAGAAAACTCCGAGCCCTGCCCTCATATTGATACAAATTTTAGGGGTAAATTTAATTTTCTCACTTGATAGCGTTCTCAGTGCAATTGGAACCGTTGATTCATATCCAATAATGGTTACTGCCGTAATGATTTCAGTTCTCGTACTTCTTACCTCGGTTGGTAAAATTAGTCGGATCATTGAATCAAATCCAAATCTTAAAGTATTTGCTCTGAGCCTTGTATTTCTGATCGGCGGCTTTTTGTTTGCTGAGGGGCTAGGGGCTCATATCGAGAAAAACCAGCTCTATGCAGCGATGGGCTTCGGGCTTTTTGTGCAAGTAGCATATATGAGAAAGCGAACTCGACTCTATGCAGACCCGGAGATGAAGAAGCGTATCGAACCCCTCAAAGAAGCGCTCAACGAAGCGGATTCGCTGTAACACAGATTGAACGCCAATGGGAAAACAAAGCGTCTCCCAGACTCTCACGTACGATGCTATCTTTTCTCGATACTCATAAAGATTGTATATAGAATGTAGGGACTGACTCTGGTTTGTAATAAAAAATCGATTACAGAACCACATCAACATTCTGGGCACATGAATACTTTCTCACCATGAACCGTAGAAGACCTTTATATATCTTAGTAGGAGTGATTGGCAGTCTTAGCGTTTTTCTGTTTTGCGTAATACTATTCTCCTATCAACAGATACAACTTTGGGGAAACAAGCCTCTTTCTTTCTCAACCCTAATAGAAATTGAACTAGAACGAGGGGAAAGTTTAGGTGCTCTTGCTATAAAACTCGAGAATCACGGTGTTATCGAATCTCCCGTAGTTTTTAAACTTTGGGTCAGGCTTTTTTCCGATTATTCCCGCTATCAAGCTGGCCATTATCAATTTCAGCCTCATACGACACCCTCTCAGATTGATACAGCGATTCGAAGGGGAGATATCTATGAACCAGTCGTGCTAGAGATGACTATTCCCGAAGGATTTACTCAGCAACAAATACTGGCTCGTGCTGTTAAAAGCAAAATTGGAACGCTTGAGGAACTAGAGCATGCGCTTACAGCCGAAAACTGGCACGTACGCTATCCGAGACTCTCGCAACCAGCTTCATCTCTTGAGGGTTATCTTTTCCCCGCTACGTATCGATTTACGACATTTCCCTCGCCCAATGAGTTTATCTCGACTCTCTTAAATACATTTTTTGAAAAACTACCGGCCGACTACATCTCAGCATTAGAAACAATGAATTTTTCTCTTCAGGAAGCGGTCACAATGGCAAGTCTTATTGAACGAGAAACCAATAGAAATGAAGAAAGACAAATTGTTTCAGAGGTTATTCACAACCGTCTACGAAAAAGAATAGCCTTAGGCATTGATGCCACTATTATCTATGGTCTAAAGGATTTTGATGGGAATCTGCGCTACCGCCACTTGAATGATAAGACCAATAAATATAATACCCGCATTCATCTAGGCCTTCCTCCAACTCCTATCTGCTCACCAGGGCTTCATTCGCTGAAGGCTGTTATTACGCCGACGCACCATGGTTTTCTTTATTATGTTGTTGATGCTAACGACTTCTCAAGACACCGCTTTACCAAAAAGCTCTCTGAACATAATCGTAACGTAGAAGCATACTGGAGAGCACGAAAAAAGGCAGATATAATTTCTCAAAAGCCAGTCAGGTAAGCTTATGTATCCAATTTCAGTAATCGTTCCCTTGGGGAAAAATGAGTCATCTGTTCAACACCTCATTGATGCATTATTACAATTCGAGGCAATCCATGAGATCGTCATCTCAACTACAAAATGTTGTTTGCACGAGACGCCTCTTGATACCGCTCAGTCTAAAGTAAAGTGGGTTATATCGGATACTCCGCCGGGAAGAGCACGTCAGCTAAATGCCGGAGCTGCCCATTCCTCTGGGAACTATCTGTGGTTTGTACATGCCGATTCCAGACTTGCTGCCTCAACTATTAAAAGTATGACGACTTCTATTATCGTGCATCCGAGTGCACTTTTTTACTGTGACCTGAAGTTCAAAGAAGACGGGCCAAATCTCATGGCATTAAATCAATTTGGAGCATGGATACGGTCTCGTTACCTGGGCCTTCCGTTTGGCGATCAAGGACTTTGCATCTCTGCTGAGAATTTTCGCGCTCTAGGGGGCTACGATGAAAATGTCCAGATTGGAGAGGATCACCTGTTCGTCTGGAAAGTAAAAAGAGCAGGAATGCCCATCATTGCATCAGGGGGGATAATCGAAACGAGTGCTCGAAAATATGCCCAAAATGGATGGCTTTCGGTCACCTATTCACATCTTCTTACAACAGGCACACAGGCATGGAGAGAATGGCGACGATCCAGCAGTACCTCTGGGATATCTTCCTGATGTGAAAGATAGTCTCTATCTGCTGACTTTTGACGAATAGCTCTGATAGACTAGCGGGGAAATGCAAAACAAAAATCCATCGATACTTCGAGAACAGTTCCCTACCTTTCTCTATAGAGGCTTTGAAATCATACCAGAGCGTAATAGAGATACTGTTCGATACTTCTATACCATTGAGGGGCTAGAGGATTTTACCAGTGAGTTTCACTTTCCTTGTGTTGACTCGCAAAAACGTATTGACCAACTCATTCCAATGGTAACGAGGCTCGGATTAATAGAAGCTCTGAGCTACTGGAAAGCGACATGCTCACCTCAGTTTCAATTCGTAGATGTTGAAATTTCATCAGACGAGCTCACTTTTTGGAAACATCTCTTCTATCATGGTCTTGGCGAATTTCGATATCAGAATGGAATACAGACTCTTGAGAATGAATTTATTTCATTTTGTGGATCAGTAGACTCTCCCATACATTATTCTATACCGCTTGCTACGGATGGAAATCTCATACCAGTGGGTGGAGGAAAAGACTCTCTAGCTACTCTCGAACTCCTCGCTCACCAAAAAAATGAAAACATGCTTTTTTTCCTCAATCCAAGACCTGCTTGCATGCGCTCAGCATCTGCTGCAGGCTACGCAAAAGGCGATATTTTTGAAGTATCTCGCTCGCTCGATCGAAAACTATTAGCACTGAATAGCTTAGGATATCTCAACGGACATACTCCATTTTCTGCGCTACTTGCTTTTGTTTCGCTGTTAGCTGCTGCGCTTTTAGGGAAAAAAAACGTCATCTTATCAAATGAGAGAAGTGCCTCTGAAACGAATATCGCGGATAGTGAGGTAAACCATCAGTATTCAAAATCACTAGAATTTGAGTCACAATTTCGAAGCTATTCCCACATATATCTATCTCAAGATATTGAATACTTCAGTTTGCTACGCCCACTCCATGAAGTACAAATTGCCCGATATTTTGCCAACTTTACCAAGTATCATTCAATTTTTAGAAGTTGCAACGTGGGCTGCTATGAAGACAAATGGTGTGAAGAGTGTCCAAAGTGCCTTTTCGTCGCGCTGATTTTATCACCGTTTACATCATTACAACCGATCTTCCGCAATAACCCTCTGGAGAATCAGCATCTTGAAGAGATGCTCCTTGACCTCTGCTTACCAGCTCGAATAAAGCCTTTTGAGTGTGTTGGCACACGAGAGGAATCAACAGCGTGTGTAAGGGAACTTTTGCAAAGGAATCCGGTATCAAAGCTCTTGAGGGATAAGAACCAGATCTGTGTCGAGGAAAGCACTCTGAAGAGTCTATTATACGATTGGAATGAAAGGCACTTTCTCCCCCAGGAGTTCGAGAAATGCGTGAAACAAAAAGTATTGCAGCAATGATACGAGATGCGTTAGCCAAAGAGTTCTCTGCGAAAAAAATCCTTATTCTTGGATATGGAGCGGAAGGAAAGAGTACCGCCACGCTCCTCCGTGAGATGAATACTCATTCGACAATGGCAATTGCTGATATGAGAGAAAATCTATCTATCTCTCACGCAGATATCCTGTATCTCGGCGAGCATTACCTACAAGCCTTATCGGAATATGACCTCGTAATTCGCTCGCCAGGAATCCCTCTTTCAAAGCATATCTGGGAAGAATGCGGTTCACGAATTACAAGTCAGATCGAGCTTTTCCTCAAATATTTCCGAGGAAAAACAATTGGAATCACTGGAACCAAAGGAAAGACTTCAACAAGCTCACTCCTTGCTTCAATACTTGAAGCTGCTGGGAAAAAGCCACTTTTGATGGGAAACATCGGCATTCCAGTATTTGAGCGGATTGACTCCTGTTCCGTAGATAGACCCGTAGTGCTGGAGCTTTCCAGCCATCAGTTACAACATATTCGATACGCACCAACACTCTCAGTCTTACTCAATATCTATAAGGAACACCTAGAATACTACGACTCTTTTGATGATTATGCGTCGGCTAAATATCGTATCCTCCTCAGCTACAATGACACGCAATCCCTTGCATTTGTGCATCAGTCACTAAAGAGTCGTATTCACGCACTAGAAAATACACGAGAGATACACTGGATTGGAGACAACCTTGAAATTCTCCGCGAATTGAACCTCCCACCTTATCTGGAGTCACACCACCAAAGAATTAACTCACTCTTTGCCATCACTATCGCGCGCTCTATGGGAATCAGTATGGAGAATATCCAAGAAGGAATTACGAGATTTCAAGGGCTTCCTTTTCGAATGGAAGATGTAGGGACATTCTCAGGGATTCGCTTCATCAATGATTCTGCTTCAACCATTCCTGAGGCAGCAATATCCGCGATACAGTCTCTTCCCGATATCTCAACTCTTATTATCGGTGGTATGGAGCGAGATGTCCCCCTGACTGAGCTTGTCCAATTTTTGGTCTCGACTCCTCAATTGAACATTATCTGCATTCCAGATACCGGGAAGAAGCTTTATCCTTTACTGCAAGAAGCAAACTATCCTCTCCGGTCTCTCTTTCAAGCAGACACCGTTCATGAGGCGGTAACCATAGCAATGCAAATTACCCCAAGAGAAACTACCTGCCTCTTCTCTCCAGCTGCAGCAAGTTATCATGCGTACAAGAATTTTATGGAACGTGGCGCTGCTTTCAATACGGCTTTAGAAACTACATCCTAACTATTTCAGCTCAAACTCAATTGGAATCTGAAAAGTCAGAGTTTTACTTTGAAACGCCTTTTCTGGTCGAGGAAAAGGAGCTGCAGCATGGATCATGCGAAGAACTTCTCGATCAAAAAAAGAATACTTTGCGTTCTTCGTAATCCTTGCTCCCAAAAGCTTTCCTGTATTTGACACCTGTATAGAGACCAATACTTCTCCCTCTAGACGGAGCCGTTGCGCTCTTGGCGGATACCTCTTTTCTTTCGCTATCAAACTCAAGATTAACGAGCGGTAGTCGTCTGTGAGTTGTCCATTCTCCTCGTTCATGAGCAACTCATGTTGCATCATCGCGCGAGCCCCGTCTGCTGCTTGCTCATTGGTGAATTCAGGGAAGTCCTGCTTTTTATCGGGTTGGGGCACAACGGCTTTCTCCTCCTTGGGAAGAACTGGTTTCTCAATCGAAGGAGCCCTCACTCTCTTCTGTATCTCAACTTCTTGTTCAATGAGGGGCTGAAGGCGAATGGCAAGCGTCTTACTGCCTGAATGATGTTGCGAGGCCAAAAGCGGGATACTGTCCCGAGCACAAAATACACCTATAGCGAAAACAACATGCGCTATGATGCTTAGTCCAATGGATATGTGAGCGTCCCTTTGACTCATCACCCAAGGGTATCGGGTAGTCTTCCTTTAGGCAAATTTGAACGTGCAGGACTGCTACTCAGCAAATATCAGTAATATATAATAGTTACAAGGCTCAGAGTGCGCACTTCGAACTCAGAAATGGGTCTGCTCTTCTCAATTCTTAGGGATAGAGCTGACGAATATTCCATTCACCGGGTTTCACTCCAACCGTATACTCAAACCGGTCATGAAGTCGACTCATTCTTAATTCCCAAAATTCGAACCGCTGAGGAATTAATCGATACCCCGTCCAGTACTCAGGACGTGGAACGGGCTTGTTCGCAAACTTCTGCTCGAACTCAGATATTCTCTCCTCAAGCTTGGATCGATCTGATAACTCCTGGCTCTGTAAAGATGCCCAGGCTCCTATCTGACTGGCACGCGGACGAGTCGAGAAATACCGATCTGCCTCCTCTGGAGCAACCTGCTCACACGAGCCAGATATCCGAACCTGTCTCTGAAACCGCTCCCAAAAGAACGTCATAGCGGTAGCAGGATGCCGCTCCAGCGAAGCACCTTTTCGAGATGTTGTATTCGTATAAAAAACGAACCCCCTCTCATCATAACTTTTCAAAAGGACAATACGACCATCTGGCATACCCTGCTCATCGATGGTTGAAAGACAAAGCCAATTAGGAAACTCCCCCCACAATCCTTTCTGTACTTCCGCATACCACCTTGTAAATTGCTCAATGGGATTAGGCGAAAAATCAGATTGTGAGAGATACCTGCGAAACCAAAGACTTGGATGCGTTACCAGAAATAATGCTTCCCGAAATGTTGAAAACTTTTTCATGCTCAAGCGACTAGCTTTCGATACTTGACTCTTTTCGGTACGAGGGCTTCTGGACCAAGCCTCTTTTTCTTATCTTCCTCATAGTCTTGGAAATTACCTTCTACAAAAATTGTTGAACTGTCTCCTTCAAACGCAATGATGTGAGTTGCGATTCTGTTGAGAAACCACCTGTCATGACTGATGACAACCACAGAACCCGCATAGCTTAAAATAGCGTCTTCCAGCGCTCTCAGCGTATTTACATCGAGATCATTTGTCGGTTCATCTAATAAGAGAAGATTTGATGGCTGCTTGAGAAGCTTTGCGAGATGAAGACGATTACGCTCTCCTCCTGAGAGCGCTTTCACTTTCTTCTGCTGATCTGAGCCCGTAAAATTAAAGCGAGCACAATAACCCCGAGAGTTTACAAGCCGCCCTCCCAGATCGAGTTGATCTTGTCCATCAGAAATTTCTTCCCAAACGGATTTCTCACCGTCAAGTGCGTCTCGCAACTGATCCACATATCCAATAGCGACAGTATCCCCGAGGCTAAGATCTCCGGAATCAGGCTGTTCCTGACCAGTAATCATACGAAACAATGTCGTCTTTCCCGCTCCGTTTGCACCGATAATTCCAACAATACTTCCCGGTGAGATAGAAAATGAAAAATCATCAATCAATAAGTTCTCATCGAACGCTTTACACAGACCTTTAGCATCTACTACCTTCGTACCAAGTCGAGGTCCAGGCGGAATAAAAATTTCAAGCTCCTGAATTTTTGTGCGCGCATCTTCTGATTGCAGATCTTCAAACGCTTTAATCCTCGCTTTACTCTTTGCATGTCGGGCCTTTGGACTCATTCGAATCCATTCTAGTTCCCGCTCAAGCGTTTTCAAACGCTTCTTATCTTGCTTCTCTTCCTGAGCAAGTCGCTTTTCTTTTTGCTCAAGCCACGAAGAGTAATTCCCCTCCCATGGAATGCCTCGCCCTCGGTCTAACTCCAAGATCCAACCAGCAATATTATCCAGAAAGTATCTATCGTGGGTAATAGCAATAACAGTTCCTGGATACTGTTGCAGGTGCTGCTCTAACCAGAGTACAGTTTCGGCATCAAGATGATTCGTTGGCTCATCAAGCAAAAGCACATCAGGCTTTTCAAGTAGTAACTTACAAAGCGCTATCCGACGCCTCTCACCCCCGGACAAATGTGTCACCGCACTTTCGCTTGGTGGCAATCGAAGTGCATCCATCGCTACTTCGAGCGTATGATCAAGTTCCCATCCATTCTGCGCATCGATTTCATCTTGTACTTTTGCTTGTTCATCGAGCAGCTTCTCCATATCATCAGGTGACAAATCAGGGTCACCCAGCGCGGAACTGATCTCCTCGAAGCGCTTCAGGCTCTCCACAACACCACCGAGCCCTTCCATTACATTCTCTTTGACTGTCTTCTCCTCATTTAGCCGTGGCTCCTGCGGAAGATAACCAAAAGTTACACCGGGCAGAAACTCTGCCTCTCCTGTAAACTCCTTATCCTCTCCCGCAATAATTCGAAGCAGGGTAGACTTTCCCGCTCCATTCAGCCCGAGCACTCCAATCTTCGCTCCGTAATAGAAAGAAAGATTGATATTATCAAGAATAGTTTTATCGGGCTTATAGACCTTCGAAACCTTGGAGAGCTGAAATACATATTTTTGATTCATAGCTTATTGTCTTCTAAAAACGATCCTACGATTTCCCTATAAACGAGCATAACAGAAATCTCTCTTACCGCCACTCTGTAGAGTTCAAGACAAATGATTAATAAAGATATCTCATACTTTGAAAACGTTTTCCGGCAAGTATGCTATTTATTTTCTGATATTCCACGGAGAAGGTATGCTCCATATTCAGTTTTTTCATATATCCGGGCAAGTTCTCGAAACTGATCAAAGGTAATATATCCTTTCCGAAAAGCAATTTCCTCAACGGCTCCCACGAGAAGCCCTTGTCGCTCCTCAATCGCCTGCACAAAAAGTGAGGCCTGGAGCAAACTTTGATGAGTACCGGTATCTAACCAAGCGACTCCTCTTCCAATCTTTTCGACATACAGTTCTTCCCGGTCTAAGTAGCATTTATTCAGATCCGTAATTTCAAGCTCTCCTCTTGGAGATGGCTCAAGTGCTTTTGCAAACTCTACTACCTGTTCATCATAAAAATAAATTCCTGTGACGGCATAATTTGACTGTGGTGCGGATGGTTTCTCCACCAAACTTTTTGGTCTTCCCGTATCATCAAACTCTACTATTCCATATCGCTCCGGATCTTTTACCTGATAACCAAATACCGTAGCTCCTCGACTCTTTTGAGCAGCCTCTTCGAATTGATTTGGAAGATCATGCCCAAAGAAAATATTATCTCCCAACGCCAGGACGGCCCCCTTTCCTTCAAGAAAGTCTTCTCCGATCAGAAACGCCTGGGCTAACCCCTCTGGCTTAGGCTGAATAGCATACGAAAGGGAAATTCCGAGGGAACTTCCGTCTCCAAGCACCCGCTGGAAGGATGCTTGATCTTCTGGTGTGGTAATAACCAGAATGTCCCGCATTCCAGACAACATAAGCGCCGATAACGGGTAATAGATCATCGGCTTGTTATAAATAGGTAGGAGTTGCTTGCTTAATCCTCGCGTCGCGGGAAAAAGTCGCGTACCACTCCCTCCGGCTAAGATAATTCCCTTTTTATTCCCGTGCATAGCTTGATTCACTATCCTTAATCTCCTATTCCGCGGTCATTTCTCCTAGAGTCGCCTCATCTTCAATATAGAACGGGGCTTCCGCGTTATTTTTGACTATCGTATTCCCGTGACAAGTAACATCAGCCCCAAAAAAAACGTCTCCAATCACTGTAAAGGCACGTGCCCCTAGTAGAGAAGGCACTCCTTTCGAAAATCGAGCTTCGAACTGATCAATGTGGCCAAAATATCGTGAATCCAGTTCTATTGGAAAGGCTAAACTTTGCTCATGGCCGCATAGCTCACACTCTTCATTTAAGGAAAACAAATTTGACCGAACTCGCAAAAGATCTTCGGTTGTCTTCACTGGAAGAAACCGACTACGTGGGACTCGAACAGCGCAGGCACCCTCGAAGAGACTAATGGCGGAACCCACTGCCGTTTCTAGTTGAATAACTTCCGTAGAATTGGACTCTCTTGGATTCACTCTCTTCTCATTGACGATAACAGGAAGAGGAAGAATCGAATTATGCGCTATGAGAAGCTTGTGTAGAACCTCGAGATCAAGCCAGATGGAATTGGTATTAAACGAATCATATTTCTCAAAGTTCTGAAAATCTTCCTCATCTTCTATCCCTACTTGAGCCTTCTCCCGAAGGATAAGTCGGCCATCAGCAGTCTTTGCCAAATGCCCACCCTTGCGATCTATAGCAGTTCTCTGTGCAACTTCCATAAGAAAGGGTATTTGCAACTTTTCCATATAACCCAAAATTTCGAGACTGACTGTTGCTCCCAGATTATCGGCATTTGAAATGAACAGATATCGATAGCCGGCTGAAAGCGCACGAGCAAGCAGCCCGCTCGACTGAAGTACGGTATAAAGATCTCCATGTCCAGGAGGACACCATTCGAGGGAAGGGTCCTTCGAATAATCCACCGGTTCAAAGGTGTCTTTCTGTAATTTGGGGACTTGATTCTGCAGTATTGAAAGCGGCAGCTGCTGAGTGAGCGATGATCCGTCTAACACCTTCATGGTATCTTCTTGAGTACGAAAACTATTCATACAAAAAAAGGGAATTGAAACCTCAGTACGAGATTGAATCGCTTGAATTTGCTTGACAGTTAAATCAAGAAAGGAAAGTCCGCTGCGGACTGGAATCAAGCTCTTTGCTGATTCCAGACCCATACTTGTTCCCAATCCACCATTTAACTTACAGATCATGAGTTTTGGGAGTGCCCGTAATCCACTTTCTCCATACCCATCAAGGTCACTCATCTGTGGTAGGTCACTCATAGCCTGAAGAGTTTTACTAGAAATAACAGTATCTCTCCGTGAGAGAACCTCAGATAGATTTCTTAAAAAAGCAGCCTCTGCGAGCTCATGTTGCTGGCTCTGGGAAAATTTTTGTTGAACACTCTTCTTAATTTGTAAAAAGCTCTTATTGCTCATCACCATCTCTACGTTCGTTGTCTTCAGGATACTGAATTCATACAGCCGAGAAAACAACTCACTCGCTCCTGTGATCAAGGCTATCCAAAAAGGGGATGTAAAAACCAAGCGATATCATAACCACCCGAATATACATCGCAAAATCTGATCTTGCACAGGAGCTCTCTTGCCTCCGGATTTTCAGGTTAAGTAAAGCAGCCTCAACTACCGATACCACACCAGAGAGGCACGAAGACAGAGATACCGCAAGACAGAGGAAAAGCGAAAGGAGCGAGATGTCATCTTCATTTCCATCACATACCGACGATACGCAAGAAGACTGGGCTACAGCAAAGCGTATTGCCGAGAAAATTGGTTATCTGCCAGCTTTTTTTCCACGAGCTGTTCGAACACTTATACATGATCATCACGATGCTTCAGGTTACCTGCGACCAGTAACAAAATATCAAATTGCCCAACTTCTCAAAATTCAATCATTTCGTGCCATGCTCTACTTTGCGGCACTTCAAATGCGAAAAGAAAAATTAAAATCTGAGAAAGCTGTCACTACTGGTAGCCTTATAGACCTCTTTGATCCAATCGATCTTGCGAGCCTTATCGGTGCATTTGTCTACTATCGTAGAGCTCGAAAAGTTCTTAGCAACAGCCAGTGGGATTATATAAGAGAAGATTTTCACATTGTTGCACAAGTGGGTTCGACGCTTGGCGCATCGATTCCAGCAATTGGCATCTCAGCTGGAATACTCATTGGCACGATGAGAATGGTAGGTCTTACTGCACTTGTGAGTGCTGATGAGAAAGCATTCAAAGAATATCGTCGACACTTACGTCAGAAGAACCTTCGGTATGATCTTAGCAAAGAGAAAGAACTCTACGAGTGCACTAGCGAACAAATAGGAGTTTTAGCAATATCGAAAATGGGTTTTGGAATACCGATTGGACAAGCATTTCGCGACGCCTATAAAAGTGAGCAAAATTTGACGCTCATTAAAGATCCCCTCACATTGCGTATGTCAATCACTCGTTTTTGGATGGACCATCTCTTATATGGAAACATTGCTCCCATAATAGATATTCCTGAAAAGTATTATCCAGCACATACTGAGGAAAACTCTCTGCTTGAAGAGGTGCAAGAGGTCTTAGATGGCAAAGTGGGCTGGATTAGCCGTGGGCGTGACGATATTTCCGAAAAAACAACTCCACTCCTATTCAAGCCAGTCAAGACGAGCGAAGATCTTCCAGAGCAATTTACCGACATCTTCTCACTCGAACAGATTACAGACATGGAAGAAGAAGATTTCGACGACCTCATCGATCATCTCGATGAAGAGCAGGAAGCGCAATTTCGTAGCGATGTAGAGGATGCCATTGAGTAACAATTCGATAGGCAAGCGCATCTTGACCTCTTGATTTGAACACTCTTCGATGAAGCTCTTGACTCTTTGCCCTACTCAATTCAACGTGTGGAGATGAACATAACTTCTTCGTGTCCAAATAAAGAGATTTGCGGTTCATGTCGCTGGTCTCATATTCCCTATCAGAAGCAGCTGGATCAGAAATTATCTGATATAAACAGCTCCTTCCGATCTCATGCCCTGACCCTCTCATGTGAAGAGATTGTGCCAGCTCCGCAAATTGCTCACTATCGCAATCGAATGGACTTCGCTATCGATTACCAAGGACGGGTTGGTCTTCGAGAGAAGGGAAAATGGTGGCGAGTCCTCGATAACCATTGTTGCTTCATCAGTGATATACATATTGAATCTGCCTTTCATACGGTAAGGCAATGGACACAAAAAGCGAATCTCTCATTTTTTGATCGGAAAGCGCATACAGGACTTCTACGTTATGCTGTTATTCGATGCACAAAGAACGGAGAGACACTTATAACTATTATTACCAGTGCACCAACTGAAGAGAGTGAAGAACAGAGAGTAAAAGATGCGCTTGCAGAACTTGCTGCGATGGTTCCTACCCAACATGTGGTCTGGAGCATTGCTGATACGGTAAGCGATGTTTCACGTGGTGACCGCATTATTCCTATTCAGAATACGCCATACCTAACTGAACAAATTTTAGATTATCAATATCAGATACATCCTTTCACTTTTTTTCAGACCAACTCGCTTGGAGCAGAAAAACTCCTTGGAACCGTTCTAGAGTTCTCTTCTTCAATTTCGGGTAAACGGTTTGTAGATCTCTACTGTGGCTCTGGATTTTTTACGATCCCAATTTCAGCACACTATGAAAATACTCTTGGAATTGAGATCGAGGAAGAGGCTATAGAACGGGCCAGATCGAATGCTGCACTGAATAATATATCAATCGATTTTCTTGCCGCTAAAACAGAAGACTCATCCTGGGCTGAAGAACCCATTGATTTGCTTCTTGTAGACCCTCCTCGCGCGGGGCTCCATGATCGTGCATTGGAACAACTGAAGAAAGCTCATCCACCAACGCTTATCTATGTATCATGTAACTACAAAGCACTTGCACGTGAATTGCAGATTCTTCATGGTCATTATGAGGTTGAAAATATAAGAGCCATTGACATGTTTCCACATACACCACATGTCGAAGTCGTTACACTCCTTCGAGCAAAGAAAGCTTGAAACGGCGCTTTAAGGATTCAGCCTCTCCTCGTCTCTTTCCTGCTGAATCGAATATGGGCTAGCAGGAAGAGTATCAAGATTAGGAATACCATGCGCCTGACGATGATAACTATCTCGAAGGTCTAACCGTGGACTGATGGCAACAGGAGGATGCTGACGAAAATGCTCTCCTAAAGAGATCTCTAAACGATCCATATTCGGGACAATTTGCATCTGTTCAAGCAGGACTCCTAGATCTCTATCTCGTAAATACTTTTCGAAACCACTCCATATTCCTCCTTCATTCACTAAATAAAGCGGCTTCAGTACTTGAGCACCATGTCTATCCTTGTTACTGACGGCAGAATGTCCAATGCTCATCAATGTCGCTGTCATAAGAACTTCTTGAGTACTGCCAATGCCTCCATCAAGCGCAATATTTGCATTAACTCGGTTGTGATACTCTTCAATTCTGTGAATCATTGATTTACATGCAATGTATTCAGACACATTCTCTGGTCGCTGAATCTTACCTCCTAACTCTTTTCCTACAATTCCGGGCGCACCAATTCCATCAACACTGACTCCAACAACATATAGCGAGCGCTCCTGAGCACTTTTACTCAGTTGTCCCATGACACTACTTATCCCACCACCATGCAGGACATTCATTCCAAGGTGCTGACACATTTCAACTGCTCTCTCAGCACGCTCTAAATGCTGGGGAGCATTGCTACTAGCGGATCCATAGAATGCAATAGTTCCGTCACGTTGTTTGACTCTATCGGCAGCATTAATCTCTCGAAAGAGCACATTTGGAAGGCGAGAATGATAGAATTGTTCACTTCTATCGAACTCGAGATGCTGAGGAAGTCCGGCCTGGATATATTCCTTCGCTTCTCTGGGATGCTCAATAAAACGCACGACATCAAAGCTATCTCTCATGAGACCTTGCTGCTTCATTTCTTGAAAACTCTCATGAAATGACCTCCAGCTTTTCTCCTCGCCAAGAAATACAATGGGCTTCTGTTTCCTTTCATTAATATTTTTGGCATCTCGATTAAAAAGAAACGGATGTTGAACCGCAGCCTCCTCAATTACCGTCATCAGCGTGAATGGATGTGCGGAGGGAAGAGCAATTACCGCATGCGCACACGAAACTTCTGTTTGAAAGCTGAATATAGGATCACGTGCTCCACCAGAGCGAGCAATCACTTCAAAATCAGAACAAAACTCTTGTATGAAATCCGTGGGCAGATCATTGAGATTACCAAAAACTTGTACGGTGGGTTTATGAGTCATCATTTCCTCTCTTATCATCTCTATACACATCTCTGCTCTCTTACGATGCAGATTACTTATATTCGATTAATAAAAATCTCTATCTCAACTCTCAATTACATCCTTACGCGGAATGATTCTCCTGAAATCACTTTGGATGAACTGATTTGCTCGCTTCATTTTCTGCTGATTTGCAAAAAAGACGCCTCTCGACGCTGGAAGCACTAATCCGTGAATAAACCCCTTCCATTCTCTACCAACACGACCCATAAACTGCTGAAGTTCATCTCCCCTTGATGGCTGATGTTTCATAACTAGGGTATTTGCACCAGGAATATGATGACCCTCCGTAAGAAAACTAGTACCGACCATAAAGTCAACTTCACCAGCTCCAAAATTTTCCAATAGCTCTTGACATTCTCGATGATTCATATACTTCCCACCAGCAACAGCATGAGAACGAATTCCATAGCGTTTCAAGCGGTGCTCCGCATGCTCTGCTAAGAAAACAGCGTCTGAAAAATACTTTGAGTGCAATAAAACATTACCTGGTCTTCGATATCGAAGATGAGCTTCAAGAATTGAGATAGCTTTTTCGGTTAAGGGATGATCATAGAATGTTTTTGACTGTGCCAAATTTGTTTGAAGCTGTTGAAACATTTCCTTTATCATACTTCCAGCCGTTACTCCCTTCTGCATAGAACCATTGTCAAAATAGGCCTTCTCAAAGCCTTTGCTATCAAGCCCTGAGATCTTTTTCGTAAGGTCGAAAATATTTCGCACCTCATCACGGTTGAGGATATGCTCGTATTCGGTTCCCTTCGCTACATCACGATATGCAGCTTCTAGATGCCGTTTATATATTCCGAGATCAGGATTTATCGATAGCATTCGATAAAACCAGTTCTGACCATCTCTTCCCGCTCCGAACATGGCGGGAACAATTTTTCCCGTTGAAGAC